>JALVVU010000094.1 GCA_027023255.1 Desulfurococcales archaeon | reverse complement strand
CCACGGGCGACTTACAGCGCCAACATATCGGATACCTGTGCTTGATGACCCCCTCATGAAGTAGGGCACCTGCCTGCCTGAGATCCTCTATTATTTCCGGGTTAGCATCCTTCACGTACTTACCAGCGTACTTACCTGCCTCCTTAGTGAAGCGACCCTCATCGTCTATTGGTGAGATTATATCACCTATTCCTATACGTTGCGCGACCGTAAAGTCCTCGAATCCGTGGCCTGGAGCTGCGTGAACTAAGCCCGTACCTTCAGTCATAGTCACGAATTCAGGTGCGAGCACCACCTCGTGGTACTTACTGAGAACCTCCTGGACCGGGACCACACCCCGGAGAGGGTGTTCATACCTTACTCCCTTCAACTCCTTCCCTTTTAACTCACTCAGCACTTCATACTCGCTTATTCCTGCTTCACTCATTACTGCTTCCAGCCTGTCCTTAGCTAGGATCAACACCTCGTTACCCACTTTGACCTTGACATACGTAGCGTCGGGATGTGCCATGACGAAGGTGTTTGCAGGTAGTGTCCATGGTGTGGTTGTCCATATTAGTAGGTACTCGTTCTCGGAATTAACCACCCGGAACTTTACGTATATTGAGGGATCCGTGAGTTCCTTGTATTCCACCTCATACTCGGCAAGCGTTGTTGAGCATCTGGGACACCAGTAAACAACCCTCTTCTCATTAACGAGTAGGCCCTCCTCATCAGCCTTCTTTATTAGCCACCAGCCGGCCTCTATGTATTCATCACGTAGTGTAAGGTAAGGGTTATCCCAATCCATGAATACTCCTAAGCTCTTGAACCAGTGAGTCATGGATTTAACGTTCTCAAGAACTGTGGCTTTACATAGCTCTATGAACTTATCGACACCTACCTTCTCCTCAATGTCTTTCTTGCTCCTAGTACCTATTCTCTTCTCTACAGCAACCTCTATGGGTAGCCCGTGGCAGTCATAGCCTGGTTGATCCTTTACTCGGTAACCCCTTAACCTACGGTACCTCAGTATGGAGTCCTTCAGTACCTTATTCCAGCTAGTACCCACGTGGGGTAAACCGCTTGAGGGATAGGGAGGACCATCAATAAATCTAAAGTATTTAGTGCGTTTCGATTCAAGTTCCTTAATAATCTCATAGATTCTCCCAGAGTCCCAGAACTTCATTATCTCGGGCTCCACTTCGTGCGGATTATACTGTCCTCTCAGCACCCCGACTCTACCCATACCTAACACCCGCTAACATCTGAGCATCCATCACGCGGTGTATAAGGTGCTGGACACTAAAATAGATTTAACTTCTCAATAGCTACCTACCGGCATCCTTTCCACTCCAGCCACACCAAGAAGCCTTACCTCTAGAACGGAAGATAAGTTTAGCCATAACGCAGGAGTTAATCACAACAGAGGGCCACGCAGAAATTTTTCGGGGAAGCTCTCTTGGTTCTATGCTTTGTGGTTAAAAAGGTGAATGAAAGATCATACGTCTGCCTGTATGGCAGGGATAAAGAAGGCAGGATTGAAACAATCTACATCGGCCACCTAGAGGAAATAGCGAAGTACTACTTGGCGTTCAAGAGAGATAGGAGGTGGCGCCGGGGAGGGGACTCGAACCCCCGACCACCGGGTTAACAGCCCGGCGCTCTACCGGCTGAGCTACCCCGGCCCCAGGTCGTGGATTTGTGTGGTTGAATTTAAGCTTTACTTACTTTCATCTCTGAAAACGGATCAAGTGTTCAGCGAACTCAATGAAGCCCTTTGAGGAGCCATTCTTTGTTACTATGTCGGCAACAGCCTTTAGTTCGTCGTCTGCGTTACCCACGGCTACGAGCACATTGCATTCGTTTCTCATAGGTAAGTCTGTGGCGGAGTCACCTACACAGTACGTTAGGTCTCGGCTTATTCCGTAGTACTTCAAGTACGCCCTTATGCCTGCATCCTTCCCACACTCCCTAGGATGGATATGTATAGCGTACCCGCTTGATGATACGTGGAGTTTGCTTAGGTCGAACCCGCCCTTAAGTAAAATCTCCTCTGCAAGCTCCAGAGCCTTACGCCCGTCTATGCCACGCCACTTAACCGCCTTGTCACATAACCTAAACATGTTCTGCCAAGTGTCTCTGAAGATTCCGCCAGAATTCTTAATTAGGTATTCCTTAGCGTCCTCTGACTCCTTACATTCGTTGCAGACCTGTACTATCCTATCAGTGTACACTACGCAACCATTCTCTGCAATGACCTCCCCGCCAATTCCTAAGTATATGGAGAGTCCCTTAAGTACCGGGAGAGAATTCCCTGAAATTAACACTACCTTATAGCCTTTAGACCTTAGGACACGAAGATAAGGAATCACCGCGGGATCCAGATTACTAGTACGTCTATCCTCAGTAAGGGTGCCGTCGACGTCTAGGAAGATCACTCCCCTTATCATTAAGGTCAACCCCACCTTGCTTACTCGCGGGGTTTAAAATCTATTGATTTAAATTTTTAATTGGAGACACTTAACGTCCAAACTTACTTGCTCACTAGATTTCTAAGAAACCGTTAAGCTATAAAATCTGTATGCACGTAGTAAATTATCTCTCGAAACCTCTTAGACGTAGTTATTAGAGTGGTGTTAATTAAAGAGGGACTCCTTAATACTGGGAAGTATTACTTCAGAATAATTGAAGGAATTATTCATTATTAGCCCGTTAAAAACGTGAAGGTTTCAAGTAATTCTTAACTACCTCAATATACCATAATAGTAATGGTGAGACACCATGGCCAAGAAGAAGGCCGTCAAGGTTAAGGATCCAACCACTGGGAAGGAAGTCGAGCTCGTGCCCGAGAAGGTGTGGACACTAGCTCCTCGCGGTAGGAAGGGCGTTAAGATAGGGCTATTTAAGAGCCCTGAGACAGGCAAGTACTTCCGCGCCAAGGTACCCGACGACTACCCAGAGGGTTAAGCGGGCGGAGATTTCCTTCCCTGTTAAAAGAGGAGAACTTTTTCCCATACTACTTCTAATTAATCTAATTCTCTACGCTACTCATGACGTACCGCAAGCTAGTAGTATAGCACATTAAGCATTGCAGTTAATTTTCTCCCCACAGGAGATTAGCGAGGAGGGTAAAAGTATGTCAGTTAAGTCCACACGAAGTATAATCGAAGCTATTTGGAGTAATGTGCGGGAGGCCGATGAAGTACTTAGGAGGCGGGATGAAGTACGCGAACACATCATAAGGATTAGCAGGGATATTATTAGGGAGTCAGGCTACGTCATAACGTCGTTACATAGTGGGAAAATCAATGAGGCGACACAGCACCTTGAGAAAATGAGTGAATTATTCAAGGAGTTTTCATCAATCCTCAAGAACTTCCCGGAACTTAGGTTTACGGGGCTAGTGTTCAATGCTGAGGCCGAATACGTTGAGGCACGAATACTTTACGATATTGCAGTGCGTAGTAAGGTGCCGTCAATAGCGGAACTAGGCACAGATCCGGTATCTTACCTTCAGGGTCTACTTGATGTTGTTGGTGAGCTTAAGAGACTTACCCTAGAATCAGTGGGTAGAAATGACTTTGACACTGCAGTGAATTACTTCAGGATAGCTGAAGGTATTTATGAAGCAATCAGGCCTCTGGATTACCCAGAAGCTTTACTGCCTGGAGTACGAAGAAAAACTGATGTTGCGAGAGCCGTTGTAGAATCCTTGAGATCCCTGTTAACTGACTTAAGATTTCGGAAAGAATTACTTGACGCTCTTGAATTCTGCCTAGAATCCGTTAGAAGCACTTGAAGTGATGTGGTCCCCCGGGAGGGATTCGAACCCCCGACCGCCCGGTTTCTGCCGGAGGGCCCCCACCCGGGGTTACCGATATGTACCCTCCGGGGCTGACTACAGCCGGGCGCTCTACCGCTGAGCTACCGGGGGACCATGTTTAGGTTAATTGTTAGGGGTTATAAGGATTGCCGCCCTCCATACTCAATACGGTAATTGGTCAGGATTAGGTGGCATTAGGCATAGGGTTTTTATGTGGTTACCGCCGAAGTTGTTTCCTAGGGATGAGGGTGTTCTTCCGGAGAAGAAAGGTTGATAGGTCGACGATGCGTAGGGAGGTTGCTAAGTTAATAATTGATTTAAAGCAATTGCATAGGCGTGCATACTATTACAGGAGTAGGCTCGAGAATAAGATCCTGAACTACATGGAACGCCTGAAGTATGTAGAAGACCCCACACTAAGGGGGGAGATCCTTAGGAATGTAGAGATGTATAAAAGAGCACTGGAAGTAATAGCTAGGATCGAAGCAATCTTTGAGATAATGATTGTTAAGCTCGATACTCTGGGATTACTCAATGTCACAGTAAAGGAGATAGCCCTTATTAAAGAAGTGCTTAACAACGTTAAGAGCATGAGTGAAGGAATACCCGATATCTCACTAATAGTTGAAGACATAATTGAACGGGCAGGAGACCTGCTCACATATCTCCCTGAAACTAGGACATACACTATCCATATCAATGAGGAGGCGAATCAAGTATTAGTGGACGCAGGACGTGTTGCTGAGGAAAGACTTAAAGCGCTAAATACGTCTGCCTAGATCAGTCTCAAGGCATCACTGAAGTTAAAATCGTCACTTAAGTCTTTACTTAGGGTATTAGGTACTTATCACCAGCCTTCCTGAGGAGACCATGTCTCACCAGAAGCTCTATTGCCTCCTTGAAGTACTCACTTCCCACGTCTAGCTCATACCACTCCATGAACTTAGCGACAAGCTCCTCGTACGTCCACTCCCTTTTATACTTACCCTCCTCCTTTAGAATCCTCTTGAATAACTGGAAAGTATCCTCTAACCTTGTCCACGGGTACTGGAACCAGACCCACTCCTTAACCTCCATAAAGTAGTAGTCTGGCTTGAATTTAGCAACCGATGAGATCCACTGCAGGACAGCTATCCTTACTTCCTTTGCGTTCCAATTACTGTAAATGTAATTCCTTGCTAAAGCTAGAGACTCTCCTGTATCAACAATATCATCCACTAAGAGAACCTTACGACCGCTCAAATCGATCTTGTACGGGAACTTTATTACTGCCCTGTCCTCCGCTTTAGCGGCTTCCGTCCAGTGCTGGGATTGTATTGAGAGTAAGTTATCTATTAGCAGGAAATCACATATTAACCTTGCAGGGACAAATCCTCCCCGAGCCACAGCCACTACGATGTCAGGTCTATATCCAGACTCGTGAATCTTCTTGGCGAGGCCACGTGACCAAGCAACTACATCATCCCATGATACAAGCTTGGTCTTAAGCTTAGCCATGTTTTCAGTTCCCCCAATATCACTACTGTGATCCTCATAAGGATTTCGGAGTATAATATTCATTAATCTAGGCGCGAAATTAAGTCTATGGGTGTTCAGCCTCGCACGGTTGGAGTGGAAGACTACTTTACGTAGACTTGACTAAGAAGGAGTCAAATTTGAAGGAATTAAGCAGTGACTTCCTGCGTAAGTACATTGGTGGAAGAGGGTTAGCTGCTAAGCTTCTCTGGGATCTAAATGAGCCAGGGATAGACCCATTCTCGCCACAAAACCACGTAATACTCGCTGTAGGTCCGCTGACGGGGTTCCCACTACCCTCTTCCGGTAAGATGATCATAGCGTCAAAATCACCGTTAACGCTAGGGTATGGCGATGGTAACATAGGGACGCGCGCGGCAGTCGAAATGAGAAAATGCGGATTCGACGCAGTAGTGATTAAGGGCACTTCAGAAAAACCTGTAACGCTAAAGATCACGTCAAAGGGTGTGGAGTTCTTACTTGCCGATGATTTATGGGGATTAGGGACTCATGAAACAGAGCGCAGGCTTCAGAAGCAATTCGGCAAGAATCTCGCAGCACTCTTCATAGGTCCAGCAGGCGAGAACAAGGTACTTTACGCGACCGTGATTAGCGAGCATGGGCGTTCCGGAGGACGTCCGGGAATGGGTGCAGTACTTGGGTCGAAGAGAGTTAAGGCAATAATATTTGAGGGTGAATCTCTTCCTGAGCCAGCTGATAAGCAAGCGCTCAACAAGCTCGGTGCTGAAGCATACAAGAAACTTAAGGAGGCACCGAACTACGACTTCTGGACTAGGCAAGGCACCATGATGACTATCGTGTGGTCGCAGAAGAACTCCGTCCTACCAACATACAACTTCCGCGAAGGAGTATTCGATGGGTTCGAGAGTATCTCGGGCGACGCGATGGAGAAGATAAAGGTCTCTACGGAGGCCTGCCCATTCTGCAATATGCCCTGCCGTAACTATGTAAAGTACACCGTGAATGGAGAGGAGAGGATAGCCGAGCCTGACTATGAGAACGTCGCGATGCTCGGCTCAAACCTAGGCATAACAGGTATTGACAGGGTTTCTCACCTCAATGATATCGTGGATGACATGGGTATCGACACTATAAGCACGGGCTCGGTAATAGGGTTCGCCATGGAAGCATCGGAGAATAGCCTGCTCAGCAAGGACGACAGAATAGAGTGGGGTGATTATAAGGCGGCTGCCGACCTCATACGCAAGATAGCATACAGGGAAGGAGTAGGTAACTTGCTGGCGGACGGAACCATGCGGGCCGCAAGAAAGCTCGGCGGGGGTTCAGAAAGGTACGCAATGCACGTTAAGGGACTCGAGATCTCCGCATACGACTGCCATGCAGCCCCTGGCATGGCCTTAGCTTACGGTACGTGTAGTATCGGCGCACACCACAAGGACGCATGGTTCATATCCCTCGAGCTGAAGATGGGACGTGATAATTACTCGCCAGAGAAGGCAGAGAAGCTTGTGTGGATGCAAAACATCAGGGGCGCGCTATTCGAGTCCTTCGTCATGTGCCGCCTCCCATGGGTTGAGTTAGGACTAGACCTAGACTACTATCTCAACTTCATCAGGGCATCAACAGGCGTTGACTTCACCTGGGACGAGCTACACGAGTTTGCCCATAGAGTATACTCACTGATAAGGGCATTCTGGGTCAGAGAACACGTAGCCATGGGTATGAGCTGGAGTAAGTCTATGGACTATCCACCAGAGCGTTGGTTCAAGGACCCCCTAACTAAGGGACCATTAGCCGGAGCCAAGCTAAACAAAGAAGGCTACGACGCGCTTCTCATGAAGTACTACGAAGTCAGAGGATGGGACAACCGCGGAATACCTAAGAAGGAAACCTTGATTAAGTACGGGCTAAGCGACATAGCAACCCAGCTAGAGCGCTTCATTAATCTGTCCTAAGCAGGCCTCCTAAACAACTGAACATAAAACTCTTTTTACTCTCAACAAGTAAAGTATACTCGAGGCCCGGGACAGAGCCTTTTACGGCTCAGAATGATCAGGGCCTCTCCCAGCGGGCCTCTTCATCATCAATTAAGTTAAATTTAACAAGAATTAATGCCTATCATTTCACCAGAGAGGAGTGCCTATGGCTCCTAAATTAATGGTAGTGGGCTCACTAAATTACGACGTAACTTTATACGTGGATAGGTTCGCACCACCGAAAACAGTAGTGCGGAAGCTAACTAGGTACCTCGGTGGTTCAGGAGGCAACTCGGCTGTCGCGGCAGCAAGGATCTTAGATAAGGAGACCGTGGTTTTCTTTGGGGCGGTAGGAAATGACGACATAGGGAAGAAACACATAGATGCGTTAAGGAGGGAAGGAATCATAACGGACATAATAAGGGTTGTAGACGGTGTAGAATCGGGTCAAGCCTTCGTAGCTGTGGATAGGAATGGAAACACAGCAATATACAGTTACTACGGCGCAAACACTAAACTCACTCCGGAAGAAATAGATGAGAAAGTACTCGCTTACCTAGAGGCTGTCCAGTACGTACTAATAACTAATCCGCCATTACCTACAGCATTGGAGCTCGTCAGTAAAGCGAGGGACCTAGGAAAAACCGTTATTTGGGACCCAGGGGCGCAGTCAAAGCATGGATTAGAGGTGCTAAAGCCGGTCTTAGAGAAAGTAGATTACTTAGCCCCAAATGAAGGTGAACTGCTGACCATGACGGGATCAAAGAACCTACTTGAGGCAATTAGACATGTTCAGGAAGTCAACCAGCGTTTGAAAGTCCTTGTAAAGCGGGGAGAAAAAGGCTCCCTACTCGCGAATCCCTTATCAAACACCCTGATACGCGTAAATGCCGTCCCGCCTGAGGCGCTAGGGTACAAAACAACATCAACTGTAGGCTGTGGCGACGCCTACGTAGGTGTCTTCACAGCCTTCCTAATACTGGGATATAGTGAGGTAGATGCCATGAAATTAGCTGCCTGCGCCGCAACATTAAATGCCGCTTACGAAGGACCCAGAGGAGTCCCGCCCAAGCAAGCGCTACTTAAGTGGTTTGAGGCATGTAAAGTGCTCATTCAAGTAAAGGAGGAGAAAATGCGGTAACCTTGCGAATAGGATAATAATTTTCAGCCAAGAGGAACAATTCAATGTTGGATAGTTTAATTAACATTTCATGTCCTATTTTGTATAGGTGATGATTTCTGAGAGAAGGCAAGCCCAGGTGCGACGAGTTCCTTAAGAAAGCAGAGAAAGTTGCAAGGGAATTAAGAGAAGGAAAAATAATGGGCTCTACAGAGGCAGCGTATCACGTGCTTAGTATATTGAGGGAGGCAGCTGAAAAATGCAGTGAAGGATTCCCACACTTCGTTCAGATAGCGATCCCGTTAATGATTCAGGCACGCCCCACATCCATAGTGATGGTTAACTTAACACGTAACTTTCTCGAGGAATTCATACGATTAGCTAAAGAGAAAGGAGTTGATGAAGCTGTAGGTAAGGTCCCCAAGATCATTAGCAGGATAATTGAACGTGTTGAGAGGGTGAAGGAACGCGTCGCAACACTAGGTTCCCGCAGGATAACAGACGGTGACGTCGTTCTAACTCATTCATATAGTAGCACAATATTGGAGCTCTTCAAGAAGGCGTATGACAGGGGAATAAAGTTCTCCGTATACATAACTGAGTCACGACCCATAGGGGAAGGGAAGTTAGCGGCTGCTAAGATCAGTAAGCTAGGTATAGACACTACACTCATCGTAGATTCCGCCGTACGCTTCGTGATGAAGCGTATAAGTAAGGTCTTCGTAAGTGCAGATGCTGTGGCTGCTAATGGGGCCGTCGTCAATAAGGTTGGGACCTCGGCGATAGCGCTCGCGGCTAAGGAAGCTAGAGTAAGGCTCTACGTTACTGCTGGCACCTATAAGATGGGGTTGGAAACAGTCTTTGGTGAGTTAATAGAGGGGGTTGTGCTGAGTGATGCTAACCTAATAATTCCCAAAGACAAGATAAGTGAGTTAGCTGGTAAGGTATTGGTTCGTGCCCCGCTCTTCGACGTCACGCCGCCAGAATACATAGACGCAATAATAACGGAGGTTGGGCTCATAGCTCCCCAAGCTGTCCCACTACTAATCAAAGAAGTATATGGTTGGCCTCCGAAAGTCCCTAGTATAGAGTCACTCATTTCGGAGGTGAGGAACTTATGACGGAATTTAACATTAACACGCTCCCCAAGGAAGTTAGGAAAATAAGGGAAGACATACGAACAATGATAATCCGAGGAGCAGGAAGGATCGCCAGAGCAGGAGCTAAAGCATTAGCCATTGCCGCCGAGGAATATAGAGGCAATAACGTTGAGGACTTCATAAGTTACATGAAGAAAGCTGCTGAATACGTTAAATCCGCAAGACCCACCGCAGTATCATTACCGAATGCAATATCATACGTAATGACTAGGCTACTCAGAGCATCTCCCGGGAGCGTTGAGGAAGCCAGGCAAATTGTAATATCGGCTGCGGAGGAATTCATAGAGTATTCCAAGAACGCTGTTAAGGTGATTGCGGAACTCGGTGCGAAGCGCATAGAGAACGGAGACGTTATCATGACTCACTGTCATAGCACAGCGGCTGTGTCGGTCATCGTTGAGGCCCATAATCAAGGTAAGGTGAGTAAGGTATATGTTAAGGAGACTAGGCCGAAGATGCAGGGCCTAATCACCGCTAAGGCACTAGCTGATGCTGGGCTTGACGTCATACTAATACCTGATTCATCAGTGAGGTACTTTATGAAGCGCGTGAATAAGGTCGTTGTTGGGGCTGACACCATAGCCGCTAACGGCGCTGTTATAAATAAGATAGGTACGTCCCTCGTAGCCTTAGCTGCGAAGGAAGCTAGGGTAAGGCTCTACGTGGCTGCCGAGACATACAAGTTTAGCCCGCAGACAGTCATAGGAGAATTGGTACCTATTGAAGTGAGAGATCCTCGAGAGATAGTAGAAGATGAATGGCTAAAGGCTAATCCCCAGGTAAGGGTGTATAATCCTGTATTCGACGTTACGCCACCGGAGTACATAGACGCAATAATAACGGAGAAGGGAATCATACCGCCTCAAGCAGCCATACTAATACTCATGGAGGAGTACGGACTAAGCATAAGTGATGTCCTATCCAGAGAGCAGGTTGAGTTTAAGTACGAGGAACTAAGGGAGTAATTTTACCTTAACGCCAAGTTTCTTTGCTACGTATTCCCCAAACTTCTCGCCAGCAGTGCTTCTTCGGACATTGACTATGACCTGCTTTGGCTTAGCTTCCTTAACATACTTAACTAAGCCCACAAAGTCAGCATGGTCACTAAAGGCAATTAACCATCTTCTGCCTCCGAGCCTCTTGAAGGGCCTGCTGAATTCCCAGCCACTCAGCAATACGTGATTACCTAATCCGTTGGGTGCACGTCTTGAGGCTGTTAAATGCGTGAAATATACGTACCAACCGTCACGCATTACATCCTCTGCCTCCCTGGAATTAGCGTGCAGGTAATCTCCGAAGTTCATGCCGAACCTCTCAGCCACTCTCGCTAGTACGTACTGCTTATGGCTTAGCACGAAGGGAGCGTCTAGGCCATTTCTCCTAAGTATATCCATTACTTCCTGCACCTTACCGTAATAACCGTAAACGTATACAGGACCCTTAGCAAGTAACTCTCTTATGAGGTCTGTTAGCACCTCATCTATATAGTCATCGAAGGGTCTCTGAAATGTTGGGTCCCCATAGACAGCATCAATCACCAGCGTGTCAGCGCTTAGGATAGGTGTTCGTTCACCTGGTTTTTTGAAGTCACTCGTGTATACTATACGTTGATCCGTAGTCTCTACGACAACCTGAGCTGTTCCTGGTATGTGGTTTGCCTCCCTTAGCGATATCTTTAGCTCCCCTAGCTCTATGCTTTGGTCGTAGTTTAGCGGCATGATCTTTGAGTCAGGAATTTTGAAGCCCAGAACTTTCAGCCATTCCAGAGTTAATGGTGTGCCTATGAGGAGGCTGGATTTTTGAATAGATGTTTTAAGCCTTCTTGTGTGGTCGGAGTGTATGTGTGTTACGATCCTTGGCACTAGATCCTCATGACCATCTATAATCACTGTTGAATCTATTATTATGCCTCCGTCGCTGTTTATCAATATCGCTGGTTGCTTCCCAGTCACTAAAACCGCCATTAATTCCCGTAGGTCTAGGCTTAAAAGGGTAAGTTAATCCGAAATTGCGGAAAACCTATATTAGAGTTGAATGCCGTACCTCTTCCCTAGGACCTCCTTGAATTCGTTAAGGTCCGGATTGATTATCGGTGCGTCTCCAGCAGTTTCCTTGACTATGTCAGGGTCCTTTAAACCGTGACCGGTGACTAGTACAACAACTTCGTCATCCCTACCCACCCTACCGCCTTCAAGCGCTACCATTAAGCCAGCTAGTCCTGCCGCCCCAGAAGGTTCTGCAAATATCCCTTCGTATTGCGCCAGCCACTTCATGGCCTTAAGTATTAGGTCGTCACTTACTTCCTCAGCATCTCCGTTCGTTGTCCTTAGAGCCATTATTCCGGCATCACCATCCCACGGGTACGGATCCTCGAGCCCCCAAGCTATCGTGTGGGGTTTATCCCATGGCTTGATATTGTGTGGATCCTGACTTTCCTTGAATGCCCTAACGAAGGGAGGATTGCCTTTTGACTGTACAGCGAATAAGTGTGGCATCTTATCTATGAGTCCTAATTCACGATAGTCCCGGAATCCCTTCCACACACCAGTAAGTAGGGATGCCGCGCCTACGGGTACGAAGACCCAGTCAGGAACCTCCCAGTTCATCTGCTCCACTATTTCATACGATATTGCCTTCGGGCCCTCAATTTGGTACGGATTGAACGGTCCGAAGCTTGGGGACGGGTAGAATCCAAATTTCTCGTATGTTAATTTCATGAGCTTCACTGTTGGGTCTTCACGTCCAAGACCCCTGACCTTAAAGACGCGGGCACCGTAGAACAGTAGTTGCGCTATCTTGCCGTATCCGGCCTGCTCTATGACGAAAGCGTAAACCTCCATTCCTGCCTTAGCGGCGTAGGCTGCGAGGGCCGCGGCTGCGTTGCCCGATGATGCGGTGGTGGCTCTTTTGAACCCAAACTCCTTAGCCACACTAACTGATACCGACATGCCCCTATCCTTAAATGATGCCGTGGGGTTTCGGGTCTCGTCTTTTAACCAAAGTTTCCTTATGCCTAATTTCTCGGCTAGCCTATTCGCTCTTATGAGGGGGGTTGCACCCTCACCTAAGGTTACTATGTTCTCTTCCTTAGTTGGGGGGAGAAGGTCAAAGTATTTCCATTGATTAATTAGGGGCTTCTTAGCTACGTAGTCGCGCGTGTAGAACTCCTTCAGGGCCTCATAGTCGTAGACTATGTCTAGCCTCCCGAGGTCATTGTTAATGCAGGTTATGGGCTTCTCATCGTAATAGTATTTCTTACCGCACCTTGAGCACTGCAAATACATTATGTGCTTTGTCATTACCCTTACCTCACTCACTGAGAGGCATGTAAGTTTTTAAAGGAGTTTTAACGTAGGCCGAAGCATCACCTCGGCTAATTTAACCACACAAAAGCAAAGAGGACATAGGGTAGTTTGCTAGCTTCAGTTAAAAGGTCAGGATAGTTTATGGGGGTAACCCGAAGAGAAGTGTTACTTGGGCCAGTAGTCTTCCGGGAAGTGAATAGCCCTAGTCGGGCATAGGGTTGTGCAGAGTCCGCAGCCATAGCATTTTGACTTGTCGACCACAGCTACTTTCCTGCCGTTAATTTCCTGCACATGCACAGCGTCGTAAATACATGACTGTTCACATAGTGCACACCCTATACATTTTGACTCATCAACCACGGGGTTCTTGATTTCGTACCAACCAGCTGGATCCGTCAGGTACTTGAGGGCCTTACCCCTTATGTCCTCTAGTGAGGTATACCCGTGCTCCTTTAGCCACGTAGCAACGCCCTCAGCTAATCTTCTGAATACTTTAGGTCCCTCAACTATTACTTGGGTGCATACCTGAACAGCTGACGCACCAGCCATTATATATTCTATGACGTCCTCTGGTTGAGATATCCCGCCAACACCTATTATGGGGAGCTTCGTGACCTTGGCTATCTCAGCTACGGTGGCTATGCCGACGGGCTTGAGGGCTGGTCCCGATAACCAACCGTGACCGTGGGGTCCCCCCATTATTGGTCTGCCAGTCTCTATGTCTATGTGAAGCGCTGGCCCTAACGTGTTTATGGCTACGATACCGTCAACCCCTACCTTCTCAAGTTCCCTCACTAAGTCCTTGAGACCCCAAATGTGTGGACTTAACTTGGGGAATATGGGTACGTCAACGGCCTCCCTAAGCGCCTTAGCTGACTCGACAACTGGTGTGTAGTCGTGCCCTAGGTAGTGGGTTGAGAACTCAATGCCTTGCGCACCCGCCTTTACCGCCTTAGGCCCTAACTCGGCTAATTCCTGTGCTTTGTACCCTATGCTTGCTAGGAGCGGTATGCCGTAGCGTTCAGCCACTTTCTTTGCGTACGGCAGTTCTTTCTCGAACCACTGCTCTGGGGGTAGGTCAGTCCACAGTTCGGCGTTCAGGAACCCGTAGTACGCGCCACGTATACGCGTTATCTTTGTCTCGAGCTCTCCTCCCTTCTTCACTGGGGTCAGTACTGTGAGCTGGCCTCGATTCACTACACCCATATGCGGTCTCGGTACCTTTGCCGGCACAACACCTATGGTCTTCGACACTATGCCTCCCGCACCGCCAGCAGCCAGCTCCTCCATCGCCTTACCATCTCTCGAAATGGGGCATGCTGCGTTCATTATGGGGTTCTTGAACTTTAAACCGGCTATTTCGACCGTTATGTCTACCATACCTGAATCACCCCCACAAAAGCTCATGGTTTAAGATACTCGATCTTGTATTTGGGTTCCATAGACAGCATTCGCTCCCATAACTTGTTAATTACCTTATGCGCGCGTTCCATGACTTCCTCGACGTCCACATTAACAAGTTTCCTTTCTTTCGTTACCCACTCACCCTCAACTAGCACGCCCCACACGTCATTTCCTGTGAACGTATTCACTAGGTGTCCATACACTGTCCTCTCATCAAGAGGCGTGTGTACGAAGTCAGGCACTATTATTGTTATGTCCGCATCCTTACCTGGCTCAATGGAACCCATGCGATCATCCACTCCAAGCACTTTTGCCGCATCTATCGTCGCCATCTCAACAACCTTATCGACAGGCATTACTCGCGGATCCTTTAACGCCACCTTATGTAGTAGGTAAGTTGTCCTCATGTTATCGAATACATCCATGATGTACCCGTCATTCCCTATGCCGACGGTTATCCCCATGTCCAACATTTTAGGGACGGGAGGTACACCCACACCATTTATCATATTACTCATCGGGTTATGAGCTACTTTAACGTCGAATTCCTTGAGTATCTTTAGTTCATCCTCGATAGCTTGCACGACGTGTATTGCAAGTAGCCTCGGTGAGAGGAAACCTATGTCACGCATTCTTTCGATGGGGCGTTTTCCATACCTTTCTATACTATGGTACACATCTATCAATCCTTCCTCAACATGGAGAGCGTATATCGTGCCGTACTTGTCCGCTAGCTCTTTCGTCCGTATTAGTATCTCATCTGTTACCGTGAATGACGCGTGTACCGTAAAGACTCCCTTAACCTTAGTATTTTTATCACTCCAGGTTTTCTTCGCGAAGCGCTCGTTCTCCTTTATCCCTTGATAGCCTTCCTCTATACTTCTCCTCTGTGTCACCGAGAAGCCCGCAAACCCCCTAATGCCTACTTCATTGACAGCCTTCTCTATGTAATCCAATGAACCCTCAATGGCGTTCGGGGCATCCAGCAAGTCCTTGAAGAACGTTGTACCCGTTCTTGCAAGCATTATCGCCCCCAGCAACGCACTAATGTAAATGTCCTCATACGTTAGCGATTCATCTAAAGCCCACCAGATCCTTTGGAGGTTCTGCTGGAAATCGGATGGAGGCTCTATAACTCCGAACCAAGGCGAGCCAGTGAGTAGTATGCCGTAGAAATGAGTGTGCGCGCATATAAAGCCCGGAGTGACGACCTGCCTTTTCACTTCAATTACTTCCTCAGCATCATACTTGGATTTACCGTCACCAACACCTACATCCACGATTTTTCCTTCAGAGATAGCAACGTAACCGCGAGGTATTACCGCCCTGTCCTTGTTCATCGTAACTATCAATGCATTATTTATGAGTTTGTCTACCTTCTCACGCATAAAACTATGCCCTCATTCAAAGACACTCTGTTAATTTTATTAAGTATTCGTTTATTGTAAAGTGATAAATATTAACAGATGCACTTCTTCAGTGACTGAAACCTTCGAGAATCGTTTAATGCCATTACAGAAAAAGAATCTCTGCTCTTTGTTCCTTAACGAAAAATAATAGCGGTTATAGTGATTAGGTACGTTAATCGGGTACAACTATTGTTCCGGATTCGCCTTTGATTACTTCGTACCCTTTCTGTAAGTGCCCGATCATTGCCTTCCTGCCGCCATGCTTAATGAACCTTATGGCTGCTAACACCTTTGGCCCCATGGATCCCGGCTTGAAGTGACCTTCCTTGTAATACTTCTCAAGCTCAGAGACCGTCACTACGTCCAGTTTCTTCTGGTCAGGCTTACCATAGTTTATGTATGCACCGTCAACATCCGTGAGTATGACGAATGTGCCTACGCCGAGTGCGGTTGCCAGTACCTCGCCTGCTAGGTCTTTGTCGATTACTGCCTCGACACCTTGTAGTGTACCGTCCTCATTCCTTATTACGGGTATTCCGCCGCCTCCTGAGGCTATTACTATCCACCCTTCCTCTATGAGTTTCTTGACCGCACCTACCTCTATGTTCTCCTTAGGATCAGGCGATGGTACTACCCTTCTGTACCCTCCTCGGGGATCGGGCTTTATTATCCACCCCTTTTCCTTAGCTAGCCTTTCCGCCTCCTCCTTGGTGTAGTAGCTTCCGACATACTTTGTTGGGTTCTGCCACGCTGGATCGTCCTTACTGACAAGTACTTGGTTAACTATCGCGACGGCTCCCTTGACACTATCCCTAATTCCCTCCTTCACTAGGGTGTTGTCGATTGCCTGCATTAGTAAGTAACCTAACCATCCTTGAGTCATGGCGCCCGCGATGTCCATTGCGAGCGGTGGTATCCTATCCTTTGAGCGCTCCATCCACTCGAGTATCGTGCCTACCTGGGGTCCGTTTCCGTGAGTTATAGCTACCTTGTAGCCCTCCTTAACTATCCGGACTATGGTGTTGGCGGCCCTATAAGCGTTCTTCCAGTAGTTTTCAGTTGTGCCTGGCTCGCCCTTAGTTTGGAATGCGTTGCCACCCAGGGCTATTAGTATGTATTTTTCGTTTCTTTCCATCTTTGATTCACCTAAATATCATAGTGGCTTTGGTTTTTAAGCTGCTTAGTCGTAGCGGCTTCCCATTACCATGGCCATTACGGCCTTCTGCACGTGGAGCCTGTTCTCCGCTTCCTCGAAGTATAGTGACTTCTCGTAAGTGTCTAGCACCTCGTCCGTTACTTCCATGCCTCTGTCCGCAGGACCGCAGTGCATGTAGTAGGGCTTGCCAGCCTCCTCTAGGAGATCCATGGTGACTATCCAGTCCTTAAACTTAGCCTGATACTCCTTAGCCTCCTCCTTATGAACCTTCCCATCAGCGCTATATGGTGGGAAGAAGCCCTTGGGGCTCCACGCTTTCGGATAGACGAAGGCTGCGCCCTCGAATGCCTCTTTCATGTTGTACGTGACTTCGAAGGATCCACCGTACTGATCGGCGAATTCCTTGCCCTTCTGGATTATTTCGTCCTGTAACTCGAATCCTGGTGGATGGGCTACGACGACCTCGGCTCCCATCATAGCTGCTATTAGCGCAACGCTCTGAGGCACTGCTAATGGCTTTAATCCGCCTGAGTATGCGTAGGATACCACGAACTTCTTGCCACGTAGGTTTGGCATGACGTCAAGAGCCGCCTTTATGTCCGCTAGGGCCTGGAACGGGTGGAATATGTCGTCCTCCATGTTCAGTACCGGTATGCTTGCCCACTTAGCGAACTCCTCAATTATCCTGTGACCACGACCGATAATCCACTTCGCAGCGTCCGCATAGATCCTGATGGCAATGGCGTTCCCGTACCTGCTCAGTACCCTAGCTACGTCGCTTATTGCCTCGGTCTTGTAAGCAACCATGTCCTCGGGCAGCGTAGGCGTGTAGACATCATTGGGGCTCAGGAAGTTGCCGTGACCACCTAGCTGGAATATCCCAGCTTCAAAGCTATTCCTAGTTCTTAAGGATCTGTTGTAGAAGAGCATGAAGAGTGTCTGACCAGCAAGGTAGGGCGTCGGTATCTTAGACTTGAACTTGCGCTCTAGGTCCCTGGCCGCCTCAATTATCATTTTTATTTCTTCTTGTGTCCTGTTAATGTTCGTTAAGTAGTCTTGGCCTTCCCAAATACCAACATACCAAGGTTTGCCCATAAGGCACTACCTCGTGTCTTAGGGTGCTTATTTAATAAAAAATATGTGCTAATTGTGTTTAGTGAATCGCCACATGGTTTTTACCGCAAAAAATTAAAGCAATTTAACTGCTTATCGTAAAACGGTGTTGCTAGATAACTAGTCCTACTTGTTCATTACCTTATATTAGCCATCGTGAGCGCTAACACAGCAGCCTTGGTCCATAAGCCGTTCTCGGCCTGCTCGTACAGGATCGACCTCGGGCTATCCACGACGTCGTCGTCCGCCTCGTAACCCCTCATTATGGGCATTACGTGCATCAGCACACCTGACTTATCCATTAACTCCATGAGCTCAGCAGTTACCTTCCAGTCCTTGTACTTCTCGTAAATCTTCAGTTCTTCCTCAGCGAACTTGCTGTAGCCTAGTTCTTGAAGTTGCCTTGATGCCCAATTCCTCGGGAAGACTGCGTGAGCACCGCGTAGTGCTTCCTTGTAGTCGTTCGTGAACTCTAGATGCGCTCCGCTAGCCTCCGCATTCTTCTTCGCCATCTCAATGATGTCTGGGTATAGATCAAAGCCTGAGGGATAGGCTACTGTGACGTCGACCCCCATACGTGTGAAGAGTAGTAGGTCTGCGTTAATGCTACAGGGCCCCCTAATGTGCGGTGAGTACGCCCACATTATCACGTATTTCTTGCCTTTATAGTGGGGGAATCTTTCCTTGAAGGTCATGAAGTCCGCTAGGGCTTGAGTTGGGTGGAACTGGTCGTCAGCCATATTTATTACTGGTATCTTAACGTGTTTCGCAGCCTCTCTTATTAGTTGGTTACCGACGCCATGCTTGAAGTCTATTGCTTTGTCAAGTATTCTTATACCTAGTCCGTGACCGTACCTGTCGTACATTGCTACAATGTCCTTAACCGCCTCCCCTTCACCCGCCCTGGTCTGCCTTGATTCAATATACTGCGCGTGACCACCTAAGTACGTCATTGCCGCCTCGAAGGCTGCTCTAGTCCTGGTGGACGGTGCGAAGAATAGCATGAAGAAGGTCTTTCTGTCCAGTAACTTAGGTATTTCATCCATCCCAAAGTAATGGTACCTCCACTTTAACTCTTCTGCAAGCCCTATGGCAATCTTTAGTTCCTCTATTTCCCAGTCTTGGGTTGTGATTAAGTCTTTGCCTGTTAGGTCGGCTATAAAGTTCCTCATTTCGTTACACCTTCGTCGTAAATCACGCATTATTAATTATAAACCATTGCTTCACGCATGGAATGTAAATGGTGCCGTGGCAGGTAATTTAGGATGAGGTTATTGATGATACGCAGTAATTAAGCTTTACTTGCTTTGGGTATCTGAGAGTACTTCGCTGAATGCTTTCTTTAGTCTCGTGAACGTAACTAGTAGATCTTCAGGGATTACTTTGGTGCCTGCTGTGGCGGGCATGTAGTTTGTGTCTCCAGACCATCTGGGGACGACATGTATGTGCATGTGTGATTCGATCCCTGCTCCCGCCACCTTACCTAGGTTTAGGCCTATGTTATACCCTTGAGGCGCGTATTCATAATCTATCGCGCGTAGTGTAATGCTTAATGCTTTATGCATGTCTAGGGCTTCATCATTCGTTAGTAGGTCCGGACGGGGTACGTGCCTTTTAGGGGCGATCATGACATGCGCTGTATTGTATGGGAACTTATTCAACATAATTATGGTGTGTTCGCTTCTGAAAACCACTAGCGCCTCCTCATCACTCATCCTTAGGGCCTTGCAGAATATGCATGTCTTGGTTTTACTGGCGTTTTTTACGTAAGCCATCCTCCAGGGAGCCCATAGTATGCGCATCGTTTTCACCGTCTGCGTAATGATAGTTCGTGGTGCGTTTATTTATTTCCGTTGCCGTTAGTGTGTCAATATCGTCAGGATGTAGTGTTGTGGCGTAAGGAGCGCCAGTATGTACCCTATGAAGAAGAACACTACGTGCGGTAAGCCTGGTGTGACCCATATTTTCTCGTCGTTTTGAATTTCTCCTCTCGCGATAGCACCCTTAATACGTTCCTTAATGCGTTCCTCTTCCTCATCATCGTCAGAAAAGGACGGCCGGCATATAAACTCTCCTTTACCTACCGGAATTGTGAGTGGGTACGTAAACTTCTTCTCCAGCATTTCTTTAACACTCATAGGCCTCCCGAAGAATATGAGGTACATTTTCCTGCCCTCCTTACACCTTATCTTATTGAGAAACGACTTGTAGAGGAGAGTGTTGCATAGAGCGTAGTACATCATTAAGCCCAGAGGTATTAACAGGGAGTATAATAGCGTGAGCAACGATATCGGGAACACAAGGAACTGCGGGTGTGCAAGCGCTATCGTTAGTAGGGCAAGGAAATCTGCACCACCGATCATGCCCAGCAAAGACATCACGAAGACTATAAGGACCGGAAACATAGAAAGAACTGTGTGTAGGAGATCATACCCTCCTGAAAGGACGTTAATTGTTATGGATATAGCTATTGCTGGTACCCAAGTTACTTCCGGTATGTCTCTATACTTAATGTCTCTGTAGGATGCGTACGCAAGTGTGGCTAGGATGGATATCACTATCAGCGTCTTGGCTTCGATCCACAAAACTTCACTCCTCAATATCCCTGATGCCAACGTCAGTGATCACGAAAACTGCCTCACCCTCAGGTAAGTGCGGTGCGTCGACGACCCTCGCTATTCTTCTGTTGCCCCTACCCTTCCTTAGCTGTACCCTAACTCCCGGTGCGTGGGCTAGGACGTGGCCTCCTACAGCCTGCGTTGGGTCACCGTAGAATACATCTGGTTTGGCCATAACTTGGTTAGTTACGACCACGGCAACGTCGTATATGTCAGCTATCCTGGCTAGTTGATGTAGGTGCCTGTTAAGTTTCTGTTGTCGGGTAGCTAGGTTCTCTCTGCCTGGATACTCGGCCCTGAAGTGACTCATGACGGAGTCCACGACCACTAACTTAATGTTCTCTTTAGGTATGAGTTCCATTGCCTCCTTTACGATTGCCATTTGGTGATCGGTGCTTAATGCCCTAGCCCAGATTATGTTCTCCATCACCTTATCTGGGTCTAACCCTAAGCCCCTAGCCATCGCCTCTATGCGCTCCCACCTGAACGTTCCCTCAGTATCGATGTACAGGGCCTTGCCCTCTAGCCCACCCTTCTCTTTAGGAAGCTGCACGTTCACTGAAAGCTGGTGACAAATGTTGGTTTTCCCGCTTCCGAACTCTCCGAAGAATTCTGTTATGGTTTTCGTTTCTACGCCGCCTCCGAGCAATTCGTCAAGGCGCCTAGATCCTGTGGTTATCCTGCCTAAGTTCATTCTTTCCCTTTTCAGCTCGAGGGCCGTCTTGAACCTAAGGCCAAGTGCCTCCCTAGCTTTATTAACTATTCTCTGCGCTGTTGGTGTCGGTATTCCAACAACACTTGCTAACTCGCTAACGTTAGCTACTGCGAGGGCTTCCAATGTCTTATATCCGGCTTCAGATAACTTCCTAAGTAATGAGGGGCTTAAACCTAGGTCCTCCAGGCTCTTGACCCTCTTTTCAGTTTCGGCCTCTTCCATTACCCCCTCTACACCAGTTGAAACCCTTTCTCTAGGCTATTAAGTTTTGTAGGCATGAGGTTGAACCTTACGTGCCGTAGTCGATATTACCTAATGCTGGGGTATGATCATGTGCGGTATTACATTGAAATGTCTTTATTTTAATGCGCTGTACTCAGAAGGTGATAGAGGTTAGAGAATGAGGGTCCTCTTAATTCATGCTGAGGATTTTTCATATGATGTAAAATCTAAGGCAATCTGTGAGGCTGAGGAGGATATCAGGGGAAGGGAATGCACCCGCGTGCAGAACGCACTGGTTGTTTTTACAGCCGTCGAGCAGAGTGATTGCAATGCCCCGCAGGAGTACCTTTCGAATATCGCGCAGGACATATGCCGTCACGCACATAACGTTAAGGCAGAGAACATCGTGCTCTATCCGTACGCCCACCTCTCAAGCAATCTAGCTAAAGCTAAGTGTGCCCTACGAATCCTTAAGGATCTCGAAACTACCTTAAGAGGGGCCTGTACTGATGTAAGCATTATGCGAGCACCCTTCGGTTGGTATAAAGCTTTCAAAATAGCTTGCTATGGACACCCATTATCGGAACTTTCAAGAGAGTACCACATAGGCAACACATCGGCTCCTTTAAAACCTTCGAAGCTAATCGAGCAACTAAAGTGTGAAATTCTCTTGAAGGAGGACAATGGCTTACAGCTTTTAGAACCCGGCACAGCTAAGTACACCGATGTAATTAACCTGCTTGAACAACTCATGGGTACCAGAAAGAACGCCTTAGATAGGGGCTACATGAGTAAGGTGCGCCTACTTACTAGTAAATTCGGGGTACTTAACCAGAACCTCCTAGGCAAAGGGGAAATTATCGTCGCTGAAATACGTAGGCTTAACGAGAAGGTCATTCAACAGGTAGGAGGAATAACAACGTTAAGTAAGGTAATGTCGCTAGGAGGTTACACAGTGACTAGGGAGAGACTAGGAACGGACTTACACGCACTATGCTCCTCTGTATACTTTAACATGAAGGAGTCAGGCATAATCAACGATATGGAGGACAAAGCGCTGTTGACTGAGGTCTCGTGGATAGGGAATGCGACGTGTGACGGGAGAGGTGATCTACTATCCTCTGACACCGTCCCGGTCTTCATTCAGGCGTTTCGTGACTCCTCTAAAGCGGTGAGTTCGGCAGCTAGTATCATCAACATTGTTGCTGAAGTACTTACGAAATGCATGGACATTGAATTAATAGCCGTAGTGATTGGCAAGAAAAACATTGCAAGGAAAGTTCTTGGTAAGTTAAGGTTGGCGCGAGCTATAGGTGTGGCTTGCGATGCTAATGGTAGCGAATTCTTTGAGATAGCCCTAACCACCCTGCTTGACAAGACACGTATTCCGCTAACTTCCGTAACGCTCTTATCTTCGAGTGACTCATCCTCACCCGTGGCAGTAGCATCGACTCTTACAGGCCCCTTCTTAAGGCTAATCTACACCGTCTTTAGTAATGCCCTGCAAATGATGGACTCCGGTAAAACACCCTATATCCCTACATGCATGTCCCCTGTCCAGGTCCGCATAATCCCCGTGAAGCCCGAGCATCGAGACTACGCCGAAAAGGTGTGTAGTAGACTGGTTAATGAGGGTATTCGAGCCGATGTAGATGCAAGGAACACTGGTTTAGGCAGGAGGATACGTGATGCGGGCAAGGAATGGGTGCCGTACATAGTCGTAGTCGGCGATAGGGAAGTGCTCTCTGGAACGGTTAACGTGCGTATGCGTGTCGAAGGTGTTCAAAGATCTATGAGTGTAGGTGACTTAGTAAGAGTAGTCAAGGCGACATGCCCATATATCTATGAGGAGTAGTTTTAATAATGAGTGAATGATGAGCGTTGCCGGTCTGATTAGATGATGTTAATGCACCTCCCCTGACCAACTAATTTAATTGAAGCGTTAGTCTAATCTCTCAAGGATCTCATGAAACGTGTTTTTCTTGCATTTCGGGCAGTAGTGATAGATCTTATCCATGTCGCTTATGTTATAGCTGACCTTAAGAACCCAGACAAAACCACACTTCGCGCACCTAAGTTTCCACGATGTCATTGTCTACTCCACCTTTTCATGACAGATAAGGATTAAAAGCTCTCTGAGAACACATTTTCACGAGACTACGTGGATGACCTATGGTGGGCCCGTGGCTCAGCCAGGTAGAGCGGCGGACCCCTTCGGGGCCGAAGCTCCAGTCCAACACTACGGGTCTGCGGACCTAGTGAGGGATGACATGAAGAATCCCCTGGGAGAGACCCGTAGGTCGGGGGTTCAAATCCCCCCGGGCCCACCACACCCCAAGCGGGA
This sequence comes from Desulfurococcales archaeon, assembly GCA_027023255.1. GTDB lineage: Archaea > Thermoproteota > Thermoprotei_A > Sulfolobales > NBVN01 > WAOL01. The sequence continues at coordinate 19,009 of JALVVU010000094.1, read as the reverse complement.
CGAAAGGGCTCCTAACCCTTTCTACCACATCCCTAAGGTTTATCCTACGGGTGCCTAAGCTATAGGATAACTTACGTTAGAGCAATTACACTTAACTGGCGCGGGAGGAGCTAATGGTATTCAGCGCTTTGGCCCCACATCATAGCGTGAGGCTCAGCTAGGGGATCCTTCCCTTAACTCATCATTACTTTTTAATTCCTAATATCTCTCAATTATGTCACTCGAGCGGATTAAAGCTCCAGTACTCCGTCATTCTCCTCCTCTTAACTTCTCTCATGAGCCTGTCAATGTACTTGTAAACAGTGGAGTGTTTACGCCCTTGAATTAACATTTCGAGCGCCTCTCTGGCGACCTGCGCGCTCTCGTAATCTCCTATTATGACTACCTTGTCCCGGCCAATGTTTATTGTGGTGCCAGTCATTTGTTCTATGTTCCTCCGTGCTTTCCCTTTCTCACCGATTAGCCTTCCCTTAATTCTCTTAAGGTGATTAGGCGATTCTCCGATCGCCTCCTTTAGGTCTATTATCATTAACACCTGATCCTCCTCGAGAACCCTCCACGCTTTCTCGGGGGACACGCCAGCTGCGACCGCCCTTATGAAGTCTCGGGCCTTAAGTAACCTGTCAACCCGGGTTGCTGGTGTGGCTGGCTCTATTATCACCGCACCATTTGTGCTGTCCACCGTGATCTTTGTGCCGGTCCTAGCCTCTAGTTCCCGTAGTACCTTGCCACCCTCGCCAATTAACGCACCTATCCTATCCACCGGGATTCTTAGGTATAGCCTCGTTGCTCCTGGCGTTAAGTCCCCTTCTTGACTCACGCTCCCACCTCTACACTAAAATGTCTCCACAGGTTAAGAAATCAGTGCTAAGTACCCTTTTAGGTCCTCGCCTGTTACGAACCTAAACATTTCCCTTATGTCTGGGGTATCAATACCTACTTCGTCACTGAAGAAGCGTTTAATATTCCTTAAGTCCCTGACTAGTAGTTCCATGGCGTGAGGATGACTTATCTTTACGGCTTGACTCACATCGATTATGTAGTGCTTACCTCGCCATACCATTACATTATACTCGCTGAGGTCACCGTGAACCAAGCGCGCACCTCTGTATGCTTTGCGTACGTCGTCAAGCACCGCCCAGAAGATCCTTTCATACTCTCTATCATCTAGGCTCACCTCTTTAAGGAGCGGTGCCCTCACCCCCTTCTCCCCAATGAACTGAAGCACTAGGATATTGTCATGCTGCGCTATAGGTTCCGGGACAGAAACACCTGCATTGTATAGTAGCTTGTAGTTCTTGAATTCCTTCCGTGCCCATAGTGTCATTAGTTTCCTGGTTGACTTAGGTATGTAGGAATCGAACCTCGGGTCACCAATTATGTATTTTAGCATACCTTTCCTGAACTCCGCTGTCGCTGTTAAGTATATCTTAACTGCTAAGTCGACGCCCTTAGGCGAAATACCCCAGTAAACTCGGGCCTCTTTTCCAGCACTCACAACCCCCTTTAACTCGTAGAGCACACCTCTTCGAACTAGATCCAGCAATGATTTTACGGTGGCGGCGTCGAAAACCTCCTCTACGGTTTCAAATAAGTCCTTATCTACCTCTCGTCTCTCCTTGCCCGTTATCCTATAGTACTCATCCAGAAACCTGTCAATATCTTTCCGCGCTATTAGAACTCACCCTCGTACTCAAGGAGCGCGGGGTCGAGGTATCCCTGCTCTAGAAGTTTTTTCTTCTCGTCGCGGGTATACCTGTACAGTACGTCACCACGATCGTCACGGAATTCCCAAATACCTAACAACACTATGTCCTTCTTATTTATCCACATCCTACGCCGTAACTTGCCAGGTATCCTAGCCATTCTCTCCTTACCGTCCATACAGAATACCTTCACGTAGTTACCCCCAATAATATCTGTAACCACGCACAGTACCTGCCCTTCCTCTGTCGGTAAGAGAAGCTCTTCACTCTCCTCACGCCGGGCTTTTTTCTTTTTCTTTCCTTTAGCCACTTTCCCCATCCACCTATATGAGTAGGTATGCCTTACCCTTATAAATTAGTATTTTAACACGTGATCCGAGGTTGAGTATTCTCGGGGATTTAATGAAATATATGTTACCTGAGCCCGTAGCTTGAACGACGGCCCTTCCTCCTTCATAGTTTAGTATCCTCCCATCTAGGATGGCGTAGTCTTTCTCGTTTAAGTACCTGAAGTCACCTCTCCATATGTCATCATGCCTGAGTGACACGACCTTGCCGTCGCTTAATCTCTTAATTATCACTCTTCCCTTCTTCAGCCTCATAACCTCGGCAGGTTCCCCTTCATACTCTATGATGTCACCCGAGACCAGGCCTGGCAGTCTAGCTGAAATGGTTAGCTTGCTCCTGCGTTTCCCACCTAGGTATCCCGTGTTCTCCCATGTCATGGTTATCTTTGCTGCGTACTCTCTTTTCAGTATGTTTGCTACGTAGCGTCCAATCGCTTGATTACTTAACTTAACGTCCACACCATCCTTATGCTCCTTAATCTCGACTATACTCTCCCTGAATTCCTTAACCCTAGCTAACCTATTGCCTATGTCGCGCATCACGTCAAACCTCACAGGCGCTATGGTCCTTATCTGAAGCATTGCTTCGTAGCTTCCGCTACGACTACGTAGGCATGAAGGACATGGCTTCTTCTGTAACTCCACGTGAGTTACGGCGTCCTGAGATAGGCTTACGTCCTTGTAGCGAGCCATTATGCGTAAGTAAATCACTCCGGAATCCATCCTCACGACCTTTACCTTCACATCCTCTAACCCAGGGTAGATATTATGCCTCTTCACTATAGTTTCGTTTATAAAGTACTCAATAGCGCCCTCCACACTCCCCCCTACGCGAATCCAGTCTCCATGGATGTAGAGCGCCCCACATATAGGACATATCGTAACCCGTATCTTTGTCGGTAACTCTAGTATCCCTCTCTCCTTCATAAAACATTTCGGGCACAAACCATCTATTATAGGGGTATCGGGTCCCTCCTCTCGACCACAACGCACGCAGAATCTCCTACCCATGATTCCAACCTGAGCGAGTACCTCTAATCTTCACATCCTTACGAACTGGGCGTAAGGTATCCCATTCACCCTTAACACTGATTCCGGGTGTATTAAGCCAGCACGTACGGCGCTCTCCACAATGTTCTTCCCGACAAGCATGCCTGTGTAGGCCTGCTTGACGTAGTCTAGGGCCTCACTCACGTCCGCAAGAAATCCTCCGAAGAATTCCTCATTTACCTCAAGCCTGACTTCCCCCTCACTATATGTTTTGCCTAGCGCGTCCTCGTCGCAGATAGCCACAACTATCCTAGGGTACCCTAACTCATCACTCACATCATGTACCTTCACATACACCTTACCACTGTTTTCAATATGTTGCTTCATAATCGTTCAGTCCTTGGTATGAACCCTTATATCGGTTTTACGGGTGTTTCAGCACCGCACGCTAAACACCTGATGATCCACACTTTGCCCTTCCTTCTTAGCTCGGTCTGGTACGATCCGCAGGTTTGACACTTAACGTAAGTGTCTAGGAATCGCTTGAATAATGAGTTGATTGTCTGCGTTGATACCCTTGAATATATTATGAACACCCCCGAATCATCTATCGATCCCCTCGCAGCGAGCTCCTTCAGAAGGTACCTAGCACAGATTCTCGGCTCACGGAGTAGGACATCACACACTTCCTTGAAGTTCTTTATATGTGTTTGTAAGCCGACATGCACTATGTTTAGTGATGGTATGTCCAGCTTTGGAGGCTCTCTCCGCTCAGGCAACCTCTCGTATAGGCGATCCAGCAACCGTTGGTAGTCCAGCACGTCATCCTCCATTTAGCGCACCACTAAGGCTTGTTGCTCTGAAGCTTTTAAGCTGATTTATCGGGCTATACCGATGGACAAGGCTAATGAGGGTGTATATTGAGACCTACGGATGTGCTCTGAACAAGGCTGACACATCCTTAATGAAGGCACTCCTGCAGAAATGTGGGTGTGAGGTAGTCAGCAGTATCGAGGACGCGGACGTCATAATAGTTAATACATGCACAGTGCGTTTGGACACCGAACAACGAATACTTAAGAGGTTAAGGAAACTTAAGGAAATTGCGAAGAAGACAAACGCTAAACTAGTTATTGCTGGTTGCATGGTTTCCGCTCAACCCTACACACTCCATAAGCTCGTTCCCGAAGCCTCACTTATATCACCTCAAAACATACACAATATATGCGAGGTCGTATGGTCAAGGAAAACCAAGTTCCTTATTAAGGGAGAGCGCGACACCAGCAAGCTACCGCTCCATATTGAAGGCAGTATCGCTATCATACCTATTGCTGAGGGGTGCTTAGGTAATTGCACGTACTGTATAACTAAGATAGCCAGGCGTAGGTTAAGGTCTTACCCTCCTCAGCTAATAGTTGACGCTGTCCGTAAGGCTGTCGAGAGCGGTGCTGTCGAGATCGACCTGACGGCCCAGGACACTGCATCCTATGGCTTAGATCTAGGGTCAGAAGGGCCGAGATTACCTGACCTGATTAGTGAAATATTAAGAGGTGTTTCTGGCAACTACTTTATTCGTGTAGGTATGGCGAACCCCGATACCTTGGAACCCATACTGGATGACTTAATAGAGGTTCTTAAGGAACCTAGAGTCTTCAAGTACGTTCACATACCATTACAGTCCGCAAGTAACCATGTGCTTAAGATAATGCGTAGAAGATACACCTTTGAGGAGTTCAAGTATATTATCCGGCACTTACGTTCCAAGATACCTGAGGTCACCATAGCCACTGATATAATAGTGGGTCATCCGGGAGAAGACGAGGAAGCTTTCCGAACCACGTTGGAAGCTGTTAGGGAGTTAATGTTTGACAAGGTCCACCTAGCTCAATACACGCCCAGACCCCGGACAGAGGCTGCTGCGATGCCACAGGTGCCTGATCCGGTCAAGAAGCGCCGCAGCACGGTCCTTGCTAAGCTCATCGAGGAGGTTGGCCTAATAGTGAATAAGCAGTACGTCGGTTCCCGTGCGGAAGCTGTGTTAACGCACCTCAGCTTCCGGGGTTCCGTGATAGGGAGGTTATTCAATTACAAGCCAGTAGTACTTACTAACGCCGACCCGAACTTAATAGGGTCGCAGGTGCACGTCTTAATTCAGGATGCGACCTTCTACGACCTGCGGGGTTCGCTGATCCATGTACGTACCATTAAAAACATTCATAAGCGATATTAACCCAGTTTAATGAATAAGTAAGTGTTCTCCTAAAGACTCACGAAAAAACTTGGGATAAGCTTATATGGCACCATATTCTAGAGCAATTGATGCGAGAGTGCGTGGGAACATGGCCGAAATCAGCATCGAAAACGACATCGTGGTGGGTAAACACCTCTATGCCAACATGTATGGCATAGACAGGAACATACTTATTGATGAAGCTAAACTTCGTGAAACAGTTCTTGAGGCCGTTAAAGCTGCCGGAGCCACCCTAATAGAGCTGAGGTCGTGGGTAGTAGGCGGGAAGAAAGGAGGGGTGTCAGTAATAGCGCTAGTTAATGAATCACACATAGCAATCCACACATGGGTAGAGTACGCTTATGCAACCGTAGACATATACACATGCGGCGCCCACACAGACCCGTGGGCAGCCTTCGACGTGATACTAAGGACACTAAGACCTAAGAAGTACAAGGTAGGGTACGCCGACAGGTCTTCCACAACCCTAGATTAACCTGCTCCTGCTTAAACAACTTAATAAACCCCTCACAACAAATTACCACTGGGCCGCGGTAGCTCAGCTCGGTAGAGCGCCGCCCTGGTAAGGCGGAGGTCCCGGGTTCAAATCCCGGCCGCGGCTCCAAAATCCATGTTCGCGACACTCTTTTCCCTTGACCCTTTGGGTTAGTGTTTAATTCGGTCACTATGGCGTTAACGTTGCGCCACAGTCATTAAATAAATTTGAAAATATTATGCGTTATTCATTGATTAAATGCAAGAGTGTAGGTCATGAAAAAGCGTAATATACACACATTTGTTTCCTGTATTGAGAATATTTTTCGGCGATATCGCTTGACTAATTATGCAAAATGTTGATTTACTACGGCATATTGTCTATTTGGTTGCCGTAATATCTGTCAATATAATGTTAGTTAATGCTAAATCTTTGATTAATGTACGAATAAGTTTTTACTTATAGCTTAAAATGTTAGTTTCCCTTTTCTTTAAGAGTTTAAGGCTGTTTACGGTGTTAGTAGTGCATGAAATATTAGGGTGGATGACATCAACGCCACGTGCTGGGTTGTTTAGAGTTAGGGTCGGTGGCAGAGAGGTTAGGGTTAAGGTTAGGGATCCTCAAGTCATTAAGCTTCTTCAAGAGAGCGTTAGCAACGGCATTGAAGTACTTGTGAGGCTTAAGGTCTCGAACCTTAACGGCGGCAGTATTGTTGCGGAAGATGTTAGGGTTGTACATAAGGGTATGGTTAGCCCTCCTTATGAGGATATAGATCCGTCGGTACCCACCATCTTTGCTAGGAGGAGTTACTTAGCTATAAGGCTTCCTAAGTATCAGAAGATACTGAAGGTGCAGCACACCATACTGAGGTCTGCACGCCGGTTTCTGGAGGAGGAGGGCTTTATCGAGCTGCTCCCGCCAGTGATTAGCACCGCGAGCGACCCAGGTCTGAGAGGTGCTCGGAAGCTTAAGACCGTGCTTTACGGCCGGGAGTATGAGTTGATGTCCAGCATCATAATGTTTAAGCAGGTAACGGCATCAGCCTTAGGGAAGGTGTACTTTATTGCTAGGAACGTTAGGGAGGAACCGCCTGAGAACGCTGCAACGTGGCGACACTTAGTGGAGTTTACTCAGCTTGACCTGGAGCAGGCTGGGGCGAGCATGGAGGACATGATGAGGTTAGGTGAGAGGCTAATTAGCAGGATATGCGTAGACGTGCTGAGTGAGGCAGGGAGCATAGTGAGGGAGTTCAACCCCGGCCTCGAGTGCCCTACACCGCCCTTCAAGAGAATAACGTTTAGGGAGGCAGTCCAACTGGCAAGGAGCCTCGGTGAACATACTCCAGATTACGGGGAACTCACACAGAAGGGGGAGGAGGCCATAAGCAAGCACTTCAGCGAGCCCTTCTGGATAGTTAACTTCCCCTCAATATCCCGTGGATTCTACTACTTAAGGGACCCGCAAGACCCTAGGTATAATCGGGACTTCAACTTAATACTTCCAGGAGGCTTCGGCGAGGTAATCGACGGTGGTGAACGGGAGTACAGGTACGAGGAAATACTCGCCAGACTCAATGAGCTAGGAGAGGATCTAAGCAAGTACTCATGGTTCCTCGACGCACTAAAGGTCGGGTTAGCGCCATCCGCTGGCTTCGGATTAGGGATAGAGAGACTAACCAGGTACATACTGAACTTAAAGTACGTTTGGGAAGCTACGGCATTCCCCAAACCCCCAGGCGTAACTGACGCACCATGACGGTTAAGAGTAACTTTACTAAAGCACTTCCACAGCATGCATGAAAACTCATTAGCAAAAAACTCTAATACACCATAGAAGGACTGAGCAAATATGGATGAACTAGACGTTAAAATAATTAAGGCGTTACAAGAGAATGCGCGTCTCAAAGCATCAGAGCTAGCAAGGATTCTCAAAAGACCACGCTCCACGATACTGCAGAGAATGGAGAAACTTGAAGATGAAGGCATTATCCTGGGATACAGCGCCGTAGTGAATCCATGGAAACTCGGCTACAATTACCTAGCATACATAATGCTTAGAATAAGGCGAGGTATCTACGCCAGGCTAGACCAAGTGCAGATAGCCAAGAAAATACTTGAAGACACTTCCGCCAGAAACGACCTACCCTACGTTGAGGAGGTAAGCATAGTTACCGGCACGTACGACATAATGCTGAAAGTCTGGATCCACGACTGGGCTGAACTCTCCAAATTCCTCCTAAACTACCTATCAAAGATAGAGGAGGTAGCATCCACAGAAACATTCATGGTGCTACAGAAACTCCCAGAGAAACCGAAACCCATACCACCTAGGGGAGATATCATTGAACGAAGGAAGTAGGCAGGGTAAGTACGTAACGTGCGTAAAGAACATAGAATTCCACGCCGCGCACGCAACGCCGGTCAACGGTACACCACTACTACACGGACATACATTCGTAGTTAACGTTTGCGTTGAAGGAGAGTTAACAGAGAAACACTGGGTGATAGACTTCACAATCCTTTCCAATATCGTGAAAGAAGTCATTGATCAAGAGTATAACTTCAGACTACTCCTCGACAGGAGAGACGCATCGAGAGTTAAGATAATCGCGCCTTTCGATGTTAAGATAACGTATGTTGATGGCCCTCCCACCGCTGAGTCACTGGCTAGAGACATATGCCGGAGCTTGGGCGAACACTTACTTAGGAGAGGTATACTAAGCAACATTAGAGCATGCAGGGTAACAGTGTGTGAGGGCAGTAACCTCTGCGCTGAATATGTAGTTTACTTTACGATGGAGTAAGCAACCCTGCTCAGCACTATTGTTAAGCCTAACATGCAGGCAACTAAACACTCAGCAACCCACAGGAGCGGATCAAGCGACGTTAACGCGTAACCCAAGCTAAACAACGCCGTTGATAAGCTAAGCACCATACCGAATTTCGTGAAAGCACCCCAAACATTATAGCTACCAGTAACCCTCAGTAGCGCCTTAAGCACCTTACTATTCCTTATCTTCCGATATTCCGCAAACCTGCTAACTTCCTGCAAACCAGCCTCAGTTAACCTATAATAAATATCCATCTTACCATCCCCACGCGACTTCAGCACCTTTCTAAGGAAACCCAGTCTCCCATACTTGCTCGTAGCAATGTCCAAGTAACTTGACAAGGTTGCTGGCGTAACACCAAGCCTTTTTGCGAGCTCATTTAAGGACATTTCCTTGTGCTCTGTTAAACCTAGGATCAGCAACGTATCATAAATGTACTTATATGTTAAGAGGTTCTTCGAGACGTCAAGATGTGCTTGCCTACTGTAACCAGCACTAATAGCACTATCTGGCGAAACACCAGTACCTTTACGTTGACCCCCACTCAGTAACTTAAGCACCTTGCGAACAAACCTCTCTCCCTCCTCAGTAAGCACGTAGGTCCCGTCGTGCCGACGTAATACTAAACCCTTGGAAATTAGCTTCGTAAGCGCATCATACACGGACTTAGTCCTTATGCCTAAGGCTAGTGCTGCCTCCCTAGCACGTATACCTTTGGGTTTGCTGCCCATGTATAATATTAATTCAAGCTGAATCGTTGACTTAGCGAAGTCCAGCATTGAATCAAGCTCCCTTAGAAGCTCTATCCCACTCGCAAGTAATACATCACTCTTCTGTGATAACGCGCACATCATCCCTCCCTACGTATTACGATAAAAGAGTAGTTAATAGTCGAAATACCCATAGAATTACTAGTTCGTTGGAAGAAAAGTTTTTGAATACTTCTTTTCTAATATACTACCTATGCGGTAAGACATCTCCGTCAAGGTATCCAGTAAAACGTGCATGCTACGTCTCTCAGCTAAGTACCCGTAAGAGGCCTTAAGAAGGAGCCAGATACCTCTTGCTAAGGGAACCAGGAAATACACCCACCCCGATCGCCTCCTGTAAAACATGTAAACGTAGCCTGGATGACCCGGCAACCTACCAGCTAAGACCGCGATGAAGTCAACTTCGCTATCATCGCCCACGTGGCACCCAAGCATATTCCCATCGCCAAGTAAACAAGCATCAACTATCAGCCTACCGTCAACAAACATGCTAAGGAACTCCTTAGGTACATCCACTCCGCTTCCCTACCAGTAGGTCGCAGGCATTCGTAAAAAAAGACAAGTCGACATTCTGCGGTCCTCAGAACCACGCTTTAATCAATTAGGCGTTCCACGTAGTCCCAAGGCTATCACAACGTACCGTAGAACCACCGAACTACTGCGTGTCTTATAAGCGACACGCGCTCGCCTCTCTTCATGAGGTGACACCTAACATGAACCTCGGAAGGAAATCCAGAAAAGGTATAACCGGTATTGAAGCAGCCATCGTCATGATAGCGTTCGTAGTCGTCGCTGCAGCACTAGCATTCGTAGTGCTAAATATGGGTATGTTCACAACCCAGAAAGCCAAAGAAGCAATACAAACAGGTTTGGAGGGCGCCACCTCAGCACTTCAGGTTGATGGTAGCACTGCAGCCCTAGTTAACAGTAATAGTAAAGTAGACTTCATAGCAGTCCCCATAAAGCTAGCGCCTGGCAAACAAGCTGTCGACTTAGGCTACAGCAGGACGACAATATCGGTACTGATAACGAATAAAGCGGCTTTAGAGAATGCGTATGAAGGCGCCCTCTACATCGGTAGTAATGGACTAACCTCAGACAACCCGGCAGTTGAGTATATAATAAGTAACTATCTAGGCTTTGGAGCAGGGAAGCTTAACTTAACGCTAACCGATTCGAACATCAGCAATCTAGATGCCCTCAGGACAGTAATAGGTAACATTACTAGTAAATTAGTGGCGAACGGCAATGTTTCGGCAAACACACCGGTAGTATTTATAGTATTCATAAAGAATACGAAGATCGATGCCGTACTACAGAATGGTGAGAAAGCTTTAGTACTAACCTACCTACCGAACGCGACGGCACTCAGTGCTTACGATTCCATAAGTATAGAAATTCATCCACCCTCTGGTGCGCCGTTAACTGTTGACCGTACTATGCCAGCAACTCTGCCAGCAGATTCCGTAATCACACTCGGGTGAGGTGGTAAGCAATGATTAGCAATACAGATAAAAGAATAATGAATGTTTTTTCTTTGAAGCTCAGATTATCCAACGTAGTCTGCACTATACTCATACTATCAACAGTTACATTAGCTACTCTCGCGTTACTACTATATCATTACGCAGTCTACTTGAGGAAACCCCTACCCTTGTGGAGCGCAATGCTAATAGTACCAGTTATGATTATCCTTGCTCACTTTTCTCTGGTTGCCCTAAGAGGTCTTACTAGGGGGTGAGAAGCAATTGAGGACATTATCGATGAAACATGGCCTTGCAAGTGCATTATCTGTAGATCTAGCATACGGAAACTACTTCGCTTTCTTGCACAGAGGTGGTCGTATGAGAGGAAAAGTAAGGAGGGGGTGGTCCCGGTGAGCGAGACAGGTAAAATAGAAACTACTGCAAGGAGGAGTGAAGATCTGAGTCAATTAGTTGAGGCTCTAAAGGAGGCGGTAATGGAGCTTAGGGAAACCGTCACCGAACTCACTAATCCCCTGAATAGAATATCACACACGTACAGCAATGAAGGCACTGAAGAAGCCCACAATTATAAAGCTAAGGTGGAGGCTATACCGCTAAGTAAGCCTACTAAGGAAGGAAACAAGGAGGATACAATACCGAACAGAACTGATAGCGAACTAGTTTCTGAGACCTCAGCAAACAAACCAGACGCCCTATTGTCTAAAGAGAAGGGTGATCTAGAAAAACTGGCGAGTTATACGTCACCAGGAGTAATACGCCTAGCGCTAGGTACTGAGAATAAATTACGGAGAATAATGCGGTTAATGCGTGTCGTGTCTAACCTAAGAGATAAGGTACCGCCTGAATTACTTGAGCGATATATAGAGATCTTCGTGGGTCTTAGGCTAATAACGAGGGAAGACGCAGACCTAGTTAAAAACGTCCTTAGAGCCATTAACGAGGGCTATGCCAGCGGGTTAGGACCTGAGGAACAAATACTTCTCATGACGTTACTCGCTAAAGGCCTAGGCATAAATGATGAGGTGCTTGAGGAGGAGGCGTTACGAGTTATCGCCGAGAACATTGCTAGGAGGACTCCCTCCAGAAGTGGTGACGGGCCTCGCGCACGTTCAGGAGAGGCTCCCACCAATAAGGCGGGCTGAGGGATCATGAATGGGCGAGTCAACAGCGATAGTACATGCAATATTAACGATAGTGGGTGTAATACTAGCGTCGATATTCGCAGCTTACGTTATAGGTAGGATGGGGTATGTCAATAGCGTGCTATCTAACGTAATAAATAGTAAATTAGAGGAATTACAGACAAACATCAAGATAGTGGCTGGCTTCTACAACCAGACTCAAAATGAGTACGTAATATACGTGAAGAACGTTGGAGGTATTGAGATATCTGAGACAGACCTTTACAATAGGTCGGAAGTGTACATAGGACCGTATAACGGATACCCCAGAATGTTCCTGATATCGAACATAGCGTCGCCGACAACCGCAAGCATCGTTGACTTAGACGGCGATAGTGTCTGGAGCCCTGGAGAGACCATAGTAATTAAGGTTCCGTATAACACCACAGGCTTAGGTGCTGTTGAAGTTAAGGTAGTTCTCCCCTCCGGTGCATATACTGAGGAGGTGTTGCCAGGGTGATGAACCATGCCAAGCGAAATAACAATAGCGGGCACTATAGTTGCATTTGTGCTTATATCGCTAATAGTTGCGGGTGTGTCGTTAATAGTTACCGCTGTGCTTGTATTACACCATCAAGCGACCACTAGCTTAGAGAGGGAGGCCCTAGCTGTCCACCAAATGATACTCATACTTAACGGAACGATCATCAACTCAACAACACTAGAAGTGAACTTCACAGTGGAGGGTGTCTCCCTAATCCCACTAACGGCGATGCAAGTAGTGGTCAAGTATGTTGACACACTAAACAAAACAGAAACGTACCTACTAGATTACGGTAGCAACCCTGGTTGGTCACTTAACGCGATATACGTCGGCAACACAACTCGAACACTTTCTTCAGGAGACTATCTAGCACCTGGGGAGAAGGCCGAGATCACCATAACCTTACCTACCCCCTCCTCTAGCGCACAACCGATACTGGTAATCCTTGTCTCCCCATCAGGCTCTAAAGGTGAGTATGCCCTAGGGTGGTAAGGATGAGGCACGTCATAATTTCCACAGGAAACGAGGAGCTCGACATAAGGCTGGGAGGCGGGTTCCCGCATCCGAACCTAATACTTATTGAGGGGGATCACGGATCCGGTAAGAGTGCCCTAGGACAACAGTTCCTTTACGGAGCACTGAAGAGGGGGCTTAAGGGGTTAGTGATAGCTACTGAGGTCACGCCGAGGGAGCTGGTTAGGAGTATGAAGGAAATACAATTAGTTGATGCTGATAAGTTCTACATGTTCGGGCAGCTACGCATACTTACTCTTCATCTCAAGAGGTTTGAGTGGAGACGTCGGCTAGGTCGCTTAATACTACCCGTACTAGCTGAGTACCTAGAGAAGAACCAGAAGCACTTTGACGTAGCTCTCATAGATTCCTTAACGCAGCTACTGACATACGCGGATACGAGTACCGTGCTGAACTTCATGAAGAGGCTAAGGCTACTCACAAGTATAGGGAAGTCAGTGATACTGACGATGCATCCCAACGCAACGGAACCAGCATTAGCATCTAAAATACGTGGGATGTGTGACGGATACATCAAGGTTAGGAATGAGGCCATAGGTGGTAGGATACTGAAGGTCATGAGCGTAGTCAAGATGAGGGGTATGCCTCCTGGGGCTGAGACCTCAATTACTTTCGATGTTGACCCCGCAATGGGTATTAAGATAGTCCCGATCAAGGCGGCTAAGGCGTAAGGGGGTGAGGCGTGTGGCACTGAAGGTGCCTGTCCCGAAACTACGGCTCAGGAAGAAGAGGGTTGAGGAGATTAAGTTTAGTGCGGAGTGTAAACTGCCTTACCATGAGGAGGGAGAGCCGTGGTACTTGAAGGAGTACATAGCGCAGGTTAGAGAAAATTACGGAGAGCCTGACTTCGTTGATAAGGTACCCGGCGAATATAAGTTCAAGAAACAATTCAACGTGATCTACCCGGTCGGTGGCGGGATATTCATTCACGCGCTCAGCGAGCGAACTGAGGGAGGATACGCTAGGTACATAGTTATAGAGCCGCCTAGGCCTCCTGAAGAGATATTGCGTAAGGCTGAGGAATTAATTGCGGCTAAGATTCCTGAGGGCTATATACCGAAGTCGCCGCAAGAGAAGGCCTGCATGTTACTCGAGTTAGTTAAATCGTCCTTCACTAGCTTAGGAGGCCCTAACGGAGGTAAGAGGAGGTTAGCGTTCAGGAAGCGCGGGAGCAATAGCGGCAATGGAGGTAAGGAGACGATCAAGTACGTGAAGCCTGAGGAGCTGCTTAACGCTGTGATATACCACATAGTCAGGGATAAGATAAGTGTAGGATTGCTTGAGCCCTTCATACGTGACCCATACATAGAGGACATATCATGCAGTGGATTAGGTAACATCTTTATAATACATAAGGTATTCGGGCCCATGGAGAGCAACATAGGGTTCAAGAGTCATGATGAACTTAACGCGTACTTAATAGCGCTAGCCGAGAAGATCGGTAAGCCACTATCAAACGCTAGGCCCATAGTGGACGCGACATTACCTGACGGTTCACGTATAAACATAGTGTACGGAACTGACGTTAGCTTAAGAGGCTCCAACTTCACGATCCGTAAAGTGTCAAAGACCCCGCTAAGCGTAACTCAGCTCATAAACTGGGGCACCTTCGACGCTAGGGTCGCAGCATACATGTGGATCCTGCTGAGGGAAGGCATGAGCGGCTTCATATGTGGCGAGACAGCCAGTGGCAAGACGACCTCACTAACAGCCATGCTTGTGTTCATAAGACCAAGCGCCAAGATAGTGTCTATCGAGGACACAGCCGAGGTCATAGTACCGCACCCCAACTGGACAAGGGAACTAACTAGAGACACTGGTAAGCCGGAAAGCAGCGTCACAATGTTCGACTTACTCAAGGCCGCCCTCAGACAGCGACCTAACTACATCATAGTCGGTGAGATACGTGGAGCTGAGGGTAACATAGCGTTCCAAGCAATGCAAAGTGTTTCCTGGGACACGCCAATACTGGTAAGAAATGACGAAACAGGTAGAGTGGAGTTCGTGAATATAGGGGAATTCGTAGACAAATACTATGAGGAAGACGAAGAGAGAACACCTAAGCCTGTTGATAAGTACTCTGTGTTATCAATGGATAAGAATGGCAGGGTAAAGTGGTCTAAGATAAGGTACGTACTTCGACACAGAGCTTCAGAAATCTATGAGATAACATATGAGGGTAAAGGAGTCCTAAAGGCTACAGGCTCTCACAGTGTATTCGTATTGGATGAAGACACTTTAGAAGTGTCTCCTAAACCTGTTAGTCAATTAAAGAAGGGCGACCTACTTGTATCATTTGTCAAGAGACATACAGACGAGAGAAAGCTAGAGATTATTGACGTATATGACTTATTGAGAAAACATAACCATAGAGTAAGGTTAGTGAATAACGATGTTAAGATAGGAAGCAGCAAACCCTTAAAGAGACAACTAGTTCTGGATAGGGAGATAGCATTCCTTCTGGGCACTTATTTGGCTGACGGTTGCATCGAGTATAAGAATGGGCTGAATCCCGTAGTAGCTATGTCCATGGGTGCTAGTGAGAAAACCTTAATGGAGAAGACCATTAGGATCATTAAGAAGCTTAGTGCAAATATTTCAATAAGAGATAGGCAAACCTATAGTGTTGTTAAAGTGCACAATGCCCCACTAGCATATACTATTGCAAGCTTAGTTGGTAGGAAATTGACTGAGAAGCGCGTACCAAACGAGCTTTGGAGTTCACCGCCTAGCGTAACTAGAGGATTCTTTGAGGGTTACGTGGCTGATGCCCGGAGAACTAATGTCAGAGGAGGAATAGTGGTGTACACTACGAAGAATAGGAGACTAGCGGTAGAGCTTGTATGGCTTGCAAGGCTAGCCGGCTTAGAATCAAAAATGTTTGAAATCGAAGATAAAAGATACGGCAGATACTATGATATTCACGTAAGACTATTCCCAAGACAAAGTATTAGGAATTGGAGTGATCGGATACCACTAAAGCCTTTAATCAAGATAATAGAGAGAAATAATTTAGAGAAGAAACTTCCGCTAGCCTTAACATACGTTATACATAGATATAAGTACGGAAGACAAAGATTTGTTTTGAGGAAGACTGCTAAGAAGATAATAGAATTCATAGAGAAATACAAGAAGAGCCTTGACGAGGAATCCAAGAAACTACTAGAAAGAGCAAAAAAGATCTTGGAAAGCGATATAGCACTACTGAAAGTCATCGATGTGAAGAAAAAGAGGTATGATGGTTATGTCTATGATATATCCGTACCCGGAACAGAGTTATTCATTGGAGGAGAAATACCAATAGCACTACATAACACTGGTCACCCCGTACTCTCCACGTTCCACGCTGCTGACATCGACAGACTTGTTCAGAGGCTCACTAATCACCCAATAAACGTGCCGAAAACCAACATGGATTCCTTGAACTTTGCTTGGTTCCAAAGCGCCGTGTACACAAAGCAAGGGTTCCTTGCGAGAAGAATGATTAAGCTCTACGAGCTAATAGGTTATGACCCCTCAACTGACAGCATCCTAGCCGTACCGGTCTTCGTCTGGGACCCGTCGACCGACAGATTCATATTCAGCGGTAGGGGAGCAAGCTACTTACTTGAGGAGAAGATAGCGGTAATGAAGGGCATACCTAGGAGCAGGATAAAGGAGATATACGATGAGCTCGAGCTAAGGAGAACGTTCCTAGAGGAAATGGTTAGGCGTAAGATATTCAACTACTGGGACGTGTGGAAAGCTGTTGTGAAGGCTGATGAGTTAGGTGTTGAGGAAGCTCTGAGGAGGTTAAGGGCGGGGACCCTGCTATGAAGCATATGAAATTACCTAAGCCTAAGGATGTCGTGCTTAAGTCTCTGGCGATATCCGTTATTGCTTATGTCGTATACTATGTCGTAATGTATGTCAAGATACCGTACCCAACAAATTATGTGATCCTGGGTACAGTTTCCTTCGCGTTGTTCATTATTTTCTATATGCCTCAACTTATGGGCGTAAAGAAAGAAAAATACGAACCAGACATTGACTTCATATTCATGCTGGCACACATGCTTTCAGTAGCATCGAGCAAGACATCCAACATGAATGTCGTCGGCTCAGTATCTAAGGAGAACATCTACGGCAAGTACGCTAAGTTCTTCAAACGCGTTTACCTTCTAGTTAAGGAATACGGCTACGACTTCCCGCGTGCAATGATGATTGTTAGTAGGGATGCCGAGAAAGTTAAGTACCTTAAGGACTTCATGGAGCGTTACGCAGCCGCCGTTAAGGTCGGTGAGGACATCGAGAGATTCATGGAGGTCGAGTTAAGAAACTCCATGAACACGTTCGAGTACATATACTCCAGAGTTATGGACTCTGTACGTGTACTTCTAGGGGTATACACAGCTGTTATGACTTCAGTGATATTCGTTATCTCTAACCTACTCGTACTATCCATAATCTTTGGTGGAGACTTGACGATTATTTACGTGTCCTTCATAGGTTCCTTCATAGCCTTGGCTGCTGTGCTTATCACGCTTCGCATAGGTCTACCTAAGGACTTCCTCGTGATTGCGGGGAAAGCCCGTAAGAAGGTACTTGAGGTACCATTCATGGCCACACTTGCGGGTGTTGCCGCTAGCCTCTGGATCTTTATAATGTACCTGTTCTACATCATAAACATTGATGCGTACCTCTTGATAGCGGTAGTTGGGTTACTCCTGCTCGCGCCAGGCTATCTGATCAGGAAGATAGAGAATCACGTGCGCCTAGTTGATGAGGACTTCCCCGTCTTCGTCCGTATGTATGGCAATAACCTTTCAATAATACCGTCCCCCCTGAAGGCCATTGAACCCCTCACAAGCGTGGTTTTCGGGCGCATAGCGTCAGCTGTGAGAAGACTACACACTCTCCTAGCTAATAACATTAGCTTCAGCGTAGCCATAAAGGAATTCGCTAAAAGCAGCGCATCTGAGCTCGTCAGGAGGTCCTCAGAAATAATAAGTGACACACTGAAGTTCGGAGGCAACACCTATAAAGTAGGTCTAATACTTTCCGACCTCTCCCTAATGATAAACAGGATAAGGAGACGCAGGTTCCAAGTCCATAAAACATTCGAGACTTCAGTTTACGCGCTACACGTAACAAACATATTACTCATAACTTTCATAACAAGCCTAATGTCAATATTTGCTAGGGCACTATCAAGCATTCAAACGCTAATACCGTTCTACGCCATCCCCCAACCAATAATAATGTTACTTAGCTTAAGTACAGCAGTAGCGTTAACAGTGATAAACTCCTGTGCACTAACCATGACGAATGGAGGACTCCGTCACACAGTAATGTACTACATGGGCTTATTATTACTCTTAGGTGGCATAAGCGCCTACGCGTCAAACATCCTAGTGAATATAATGATGAAACCACTGAGTTCAGTAATGTCTCAAGCACTACAGCCAATATACCCAACTACTTAGTGCCTAGAGGCTTGATCATCAGAATATTCTCATTATTAAACTTGAGCTGTAGCGTCGAGATAGCATCTCATAGTACCCGTAGCCTTAAGAACCCGCGTGTTGTGTGTGGCGGGCCCGCGGGGATTTGAACCCCGGACCGCCGGCTTAGAAGGCCGGCGCCCTATCCTGGCTAGGCTACGGGCCCTCGCCAATTGGTGTTTTAGTTCTTTGGGTTATTTAGGTTTCGCTTAAGGTATCCTAGTAGATCTATTATCTGATTTGAGAACTTCCTGAGGACTATGGAGCCCGCCAAGTCGTAGACCTCCTTGGCTTCCATAAGTATGACGTAGTCGCTGCTAGCGATAACTCCTCTAGAAGCTATTACCTCAGTATCCGCTTTCGACGCCAGGATAACCTCCCATTGAGGGGATCGCATACGTATCATCCTGGAATGCTCTGCGCTCATGCTAACAGACTTGTCTAGGAATAACGTGACGTTGCTGGGTCTCA
>JALVVU010000093.1 GCA_027023255.1 Desulfurococcales archaeon | reverse complement strand
TGAAGCACCACACGAAGGCTCCGGAAGCGCCATTACCCAGTATGCTTACAAGCACTGACCTCAGGAACTTCCCTATCTCGGCGTTACTGTACTGCGCGCTGCTGAAGCCCAACTCCTCAGCAATTACCGGCGCTTCACCACCTAAGCTGTTCACGTCTACGGCGAGCGCGTAAGCTAATCCATGCCTGACGGGGTCGGCGTCATAGTAGTAGAGGTGGTACCCGCAGTAGTCACATATCCGCGCTACGTTAGGGGCTTCCGCCCCAGGGCCGGTAACGTCCCCGAGACCCACGAGCTTTCCGGGGTCCATCGACTTAATCATCCTTACCGCAGACTCCACGAACCCCAAGTACTCCTCCCTATCGCGGGGCTTAGCGTAAAGCATCAACTCGTTTGAGAGAACCCACGCCTTAACAGGCTCCAGCGCCTCACCCCCAACACCCCCCACCAGCGCTTCCAAGAACCTCCTCAACCTCCTCAGGAAAGTCACCGAGTAAACGCCGTCGCTTGGCTCGAAGGATATTCCCCAATTCCTGCCACTCATGTGGCCAACCAGTATCGTTGCGAAGCCCGCTAAGCCATGCTCCCCCAGTAAGTTAAGGAACTCAGCTAACCTCCCCAGCACCTCAGGGTGGGGCTCGGCATGCGGGTTAGCTATATCTTGAAGTAGGAGGAAAAACCTGACCGCCCTGACGCCTAGGGACTTGATGATCCTTAAGTCCTCATTAATCGATGCTGGATCCCACCGGAACCACATCCTCGGCCCGGTCTTGCGGGGCCAGTAGTTGAGGCCTAGGATGAATTCCCTACCTAACCTCGCCCAGGTTTTCGGCTGCAATTAAGCACCCGAGTATGTAAGGTCTCCGTTAAGGTAATAACGGTGAGGTCACTCACTCTGAGGCGTGCTTAGCGGCCGTGTCTAGGGCTGCGCGTATCACTAGCTCTAGGTTCTCCCTCATGCGGGGTCGGGCCTCGCCTCCTGTGAAGGCTTCCTCCTCCTTAATCACGGAGTCACTCACCACTAACGCTACGGCCGAGGGTATCCTGCATAGGTGCGTTAAAGTGAAGATCACCGATGCCTCGCACTCCACGCAAAGCACACCCCTCCTCCTATGGCTTTCAGCCCACTCCCTACTCTCCGTGAAGGTGGATGCGGTGGTCACGATGGTTCCGGGTATTGGGTTGAGGCCGTACTTCCTTAAGCTCCCCTCCAGCTCCTTGAGGAGGCCGTAATCGGGTGTTGCGGGGTAGCCCGGCGGCACGTACCTGTTCGTGAGGCAGTCCTCCCTAACCGACCCTGTGGGGATCAGCACGTCACCTATGCGTAGCTCGTTGCTTAGCGATCCACATAACCCGACCCCTATTAATGCTTTAACCCCTCGCTCGCTAGCCATGGCGACGATTGCTTCCGCGTACCCGCTCCCGCCCGCCGACGCTACCGCGGTGACGTGCTTGCCTCCCCATAACGCATTGTACGTTCTGATGACGTGTGCGCTCCCCGTCACGTCCTCCACGCCGCCTGACTCACTAAGTATTTTCGGGATTGCTGTGAAGCCCGTTCCTAGGCCGACGACCCACGCATCGCTTAGGATGCTTAGGTCCCCGTCCCTCACGAAGCCTGAGGCGACGACCTTGAACCAGTACTTACTTGAGGTGAACGCCTCGCAACGCGTGCCGGGCATTCCTGCGGCCCGCGAAGGAAAGTGATGGATTCCTTAATAAATGAAAAATCTGTGTGGTGCGTAGCTAAGCTTCATCGTTGGGCCTTCCTAAGCACTAGGTATAGGGCTACCGCCACCACTACGATGGCTATGGCGCCTCCAACTATTAGTAGCGTCGTCGTTGCTGGCCCTGGTTGCTGGGTTGTGCTTGAGGGGGTACTGCTTTGCGTTGTTGATGTGGTTGATGTGGTGGTGCTCTGCGTTGTCGTTGATGATGTTGTTGGCGTGGTTGTTGATGTGCTCGTAGTTGTTTGGGTGGTAGTGCTTGTTTGCTGTGTCGTCGTAGTGGTGGTTGTTGAGGTCGTTACTGTTGTGCTGGTGCTCGTGGTGTTGGTTAGTGGTGGCGGGGGTGTGGGCGTGCTCTCCACTACGTTAATGACTATTGTTTTGCTTGTTACCTTGCCTGAGAAGTCTGTGGCGGTTATCACCACGGTTACCTTGCCCGGCGTCTTCGGTGCTAGGAAGGATATTGTGTATGAGCCACCGTAAAGCATTGGCTTGACGGTCTTCTTCTCGCCGTTAATTATTACTGTGGCGTTGGTTCCCTGCACTCCCCACGCGTCGTCCTTAATCCCGTAAGCAATGTTTACTGGCTTACCCACCAGCACTTCCTGCGGGGCGTTCCTCACGATTATCGTTGGGGGTGCTTCGTCGGGCTTCACGTACGCCACTAACCTGTAGGTCTTCCCTAGCTTCACTTCCTTGAATTCAGCGTATACCGCGCAGAAGGCGGGTGTGCACCTACTCCAGACCTTGTCCGCGTTGGGTGCGTATACCCTGTACTTGCCTTCGAAGTCCTTCGGTATGGGTACCGCCAGCACTACGTGGGGGAGCATCGCCGCTATCTTCGGGTCAGTTATGGTTAGGGTCTCGGCTGAGGCCGCCGCACTTACCTTAAGGTACGCTTCAACACCCTCCACGCTGTAGGAGGCGTGCCTGTCCCAAGGCTTTCCTTCACCGTAGACCTGGACTGTTCCGTTACCGTACACCTTAATTATGCGGAACCCGTGGTAGTCCTGGTCCCTAACAGGCCCCCCTAACGCAGTCGTCACTATGAACCATGTTTTGACGTGGTTGGGCCTCTCTATCGTGGCGTAGCTGTCTAGGTGGATGTGTCCCGCAAGCACTAACACGGTGCGTGACCC
>JALVVU010000092.1 GCA_027023255.1 Desulfurococcales archaeon | reverse complement strand
GCAACCTCAGATGTCTAAAGAAGTAATAGAGGATTACTTAAGCCTCCTAAAGCAGATAAGGGACATTTTGGACGACAGGATATCGTACCTTGAGGACATGATGTTAAGAAGCACGCAGTAACGTGGTGAGGGAAGGGACTTCAGTTTTAAATGTAATTCGCCGTCCCTTACATAGCGTAGTATACGGGAGTAAGAAGTGAGTGTAGTTAACCCTGCCCCCCGAGCACTGGCCTGCTGCGCGTATACCGCAGCATTCTTCGCGGTTACGGCGGCCTTAGGGATGGCTGAGGGGGCGTCAGTGCTTGGTTGGTGCGGGCTTGCTGGTCTAGTAGTCTTGGCGGTAGCGATGCTTATTGACCACCCGTACGCCGCGTTCGCCGTGATAGCGTCGTACTTAGTTACGTCGTTAGTAGCTACCGTGCTTGGTGACATCATGTATGCTGTGGCCGGTATGAGCGGCACTGCCCTCTACCTGGCGGCGATTAAGGCGGTGGAGACCGAGGCTGGTTGGGAGGGTCGTCAGCATCGCTGAGCCCGCTAGTAAAAGTGGTGTGCGTGCTTGAGACAGTACTTAGCCTCAGCTACATTTATGGGTTTAGATTCCTTAGTTAGGATTAGGGAGTGTGTTTTGATTAGGGTTAGGGTTGAGGTCTTCGGCACTCTCCGCGATAAGTTGGGGTGGAGGGAGAAGGTAGTGGAGCTGCCGCTTAAAAACGCCACCCTTGCAGACGTCCTCAACGCGCTACCCGACCTTAAGCAGTACGTGGTTAGGGATGGAGACATAGCTGAGGGCTTCCTCGTATTCATTAACGGGATACACGCTCAGTTCAGGGGAAAGCTCAGGGCTAGGGTGAGGGACGGCGATGAAGTAGCTGTTTTCCCGCCCGGCGCCGGTGGTTGAGGGTAAGCGGTAATCCTAATAATACTGTTCGAGTCATTCCTTTGGGTGCTTCCGAGTGTTATGTGGGGGAGCTATTGAGGTTCGAAAGGTTTTCACTGAGGATACTGTAGGGAAGGAAGTGACTGTGAGGGGCTGGGTTCACCGCGTATTCAAGGTCGGTGGGAAGGTCTTCGCGTGGGTCAGGGACCCAACAGGCGTTGTTCAGGTGGTGTTCGAGAAGTCCTCCCTTCCCGAGGGAACGTGGCCTCAGGTCAAGAAACTCACTAGGGAGTCCAGCCTAGAAGTTAGAGGGGTTGTTAGGGAGGATCCTAGGGCGCCGGGCGGTAGGGAAGTACTCGCTAAGACCCTTAAGGTGTACGGGTTCTCCCCACCCTTCCCGATAAGGGGTAAGGAGGAGATAGAGTTCCTCCTCGATATCAGGCACTTATGGCTCAGATCACGTCGAATGACCGCGATAATGAAGATAAAACACACCATACTCAAAGCCCTTCGAGAGTGGTTGCTGAGGGAGGGGTGGTGGGAGGTAACCCCGCCAATACTGACGGGGTCCGCCGTGGAGGGCGGGGCGACGCTATTCGAGGTAAAGTACTTTGATAAGAAAGCCTACCTGAGTCAATCAGCACAACTCTACTTAGAAGTGCTGATATACTCCCTCGGCAAGGTGTGGTCCCTCACCCCCTCATTCAGGGCTGAGAAGTCCAGAACTAGGAGGCACCTCAGCGAATACTGGCACCTAGAGATTGAGGGTGCGTGGTACGACATGGAAGACACGATGAAGGTTGCTGAGGAGATGGTAGCATACGCCGTAAGGAAGGTCCTCGAGGAGAGGAGGGAGGAGCTCGAGTTCCTTGGGAGGGACGTAAGTAAGTTGGAGCCCGCCCTCGAGACGCCCTACCCGAAGATAACGTATGATGAGGCCATCGAGAGGCTCAAGGCTAAGGGCTTCAACATAGAGTGGGGCGATGACCTAGGGGCTGATGAGGAGCGCGCATTAACGCAGGACTTCGAGAAGCCATTCTTCGTCACTCACTTCCCGAAGCACATCAAGGCGTTCTACATGAAGCCAGACCCGAAAAGGCCTGAGGTGGTGCTGGGCTACGACCTACTAGCGCCTGAAGGGTACGGTGAAATCATTGGCGGATCGCAGAGGGAGGACGACTACGACAAGCTCCTGCAACGCATTAAGGAGGAAGGCCTCAACCCGAAGGACTATGAGTGGTACCTCGACTTAAGGAAGTACGGCACGGTACCTCACTCAGGCTTCGGGTTGGGTGTAGAGAGGCTCGTAATGTGGGTGGCTGGCTTGGACCACATAAGGGACGCCACGCCCTTCCCAAGGTGGAGGGGGAGAATATACCCGTGAATGAGGGATTAACGTTACTCTAACTCAAGCTTAACGGCTATTACGTCCATACCCTCGTAAGCAGCGAGTATTTTCTCGAGCATCTCAGCCTTCTGTATGTGATTCATCACGCCGCCCACCGCTAACCTCCTGCAGACCTTGCTAAACACGTACATGCCGAAGAAGAGTATCGACCCGACAACCCTATCGTAGAGGTCAGTCACGATCATGAAGGCGTCCTCCCCACCCAGCATCCCCACCTCGTCACGGCTGATATCCCTGAAGTCCTTCCTAAACATCACGGTGTAGTGAGCGGACGTCACGACGAAGTAGCGCTTCTCGGTGATTTTAGCCACTACCATTATATCAAGGTCACAGTCCTTCACATCGTAGGGGCTTAAGGCTTCCTCTAAGCACATCTCATCATACTTAAGCCCGTAAACAGTTATCTCCTTCAACTCAACCTCAGGAAGGCTCAACGCCTTAGCTATTAGGCCCTTGACAGTACCTACAGACTTGACTACAAACTCACGGAAGTCCGGGCCTAAATCAGAAAGTTGAGCCTCAATTATCTCCAAAGGCTACGTCACCTACGATAATTAAAGGAAGTATTCTTCTAATAAGGCTTTGTTGACACGCTAATCAGTAAAAACGAGGTCT
>JALVVU010000091.1 GCA_027023255.1 Desulfurococcales archaeon | reverse complement strand
TAAGAGAACCCGGAGTCGTAGAGGTGTCGGAGGTACCGACACCGAACCCTCCTCCAGGGTGGGTGAGAATTAAAGTTGCCAGGGCCGGTATCTGTGGCACTGATAAGGCGTTCTTCCGCGGGACCTATAGGCCAGGCAAGCTACCCATAGTGCCTGGGCACGAGTTCGCGGGGATTATTGACTCGGTTGGCGAGAACGTTGATGAGGGAATAATAGGTGCTAGGGTCACGTCCGAGATTAACGTGTCTTGCGGCATGTGTTGGTTCTGCATGAATGGGATGCGAACCCACTGCCCTAATAGGAAGGTCTTGGGAATAACCATTGACGGCGGGATGGCTGAGTACGTAATCACGCCCGTGAGGAACATTCACTTCATTGACGGGTTAACGTACCAGCAGGCATGCTTCGTTGAGCCGTTAGCGGCCGTTGTGGAGATGGTTAGGTTAGCGCCTCCACCACCGGGTGGGAGGGTGGTCGTCATAGGTTTAGGCACGATAGGCTTACTCGCGTTGCAGGTGCTGAGACTCTACGCTCCACGGCTGTTAGTGGCGGTGGCTAGAAGTAATTCACCTAAATTCAAGCTTGCTGAGTCCTTAGGAGCTGACGTGGCTGTGGACCCTCAGGAACTTATGGAAGTGGTTAAGGCTAGGACGCCGGAGGGTGCGGGCTTCGATTACGCTGTTGAAGCCACGGGTTCGCCGAAGGGACTTAACTTAGCGTTAAAGGTTGTTAGGCCTCGCGGGGTAATCGCGGGTAAATC
Source organism: Desulfurococcales archaeon (assembly GCA_027023255.1). Classification (GTDB taxonomy): domain Archaea; phylum Thermoproteota; class Thermoprotei_A; order Sulfolobales; family NBVN01; genus WAOL01. The sequence goes on along the minus strand of JALVVU010000091.1, from coordinate 11,349 downwards.
GACTCACGGGGAGGACGTCCTCGTAGACTATACCTCACTAGTGGTTAAGGAGGTAACCTTAGTGGGGTCGAGGTGCGGACCGTTCCCACCAGCAATTCGTTTAATACGGGAGGGGTTAGTGAGGGTGGATCCGCTCGTTACGTCTACCTTTAACCTCGAGGAGGTGCGTGAGGCCTTCGAGGCTTCGTTTAGAAGGGATGAGATTAAGGTCCAGGTGAAAATATCGGAGGAGTGAGTCATTGCTTCATCCTAACCTCAAGTCTCACTTGATCCTGTATTTCTCGTAGTCCTTCGCCAACATTTCCTTCACTAGCTTAGTTCTTCTCTCCTTTTGTAGCTCCTCGTTTTTCCTTGCCTTAGCCTCTATCTCAGCTACTATGTTTTCCTTACCTCCAAGTTTCCTCAGTATTTGGGGGTCGTACCACACCTTTACTATCTTCAGTTCCTTAGCGGCGATCGTGACCACCCTACCTACATTGACTGCATCCATGAGGGATTCCTCCCTCTCCAAAGCGTTCCCTAGCCCCTCGTAGTATGCTAGCGCCCATGGAGGGACATGCACACCCATGGAGTTAAGTACCACCATGAGGTAAGCTATGGTCATTACTGCCCCAGCCTCAGCCCCTGCCGCTATGAAGCCCGCTACCTTCCCCTCTAGCCATGACCTACCCTCCACTAGTATCATGTTTTCAAAGACCGTCAACTTATCGATGAAGTTCTTTAAGTGGCCCGAGGGTCCGTACCAGTACACGGGCGTCGCTATCACTAAGCCGTCACTCTCCAGTACCTTCCTAAGTACTGCCCATGCCTCATCACACTCCATGCAGGGAGGTCTGCATGCGTTCTGCTCGTCGCTTAAGCAGGCCTCACATGGCTTTATGTCGTAGTCGTAGAGGTTCAGGAGCTCTGTCTCAGCTCCTTCCGCCTCAGCACCTTTCAGGGCGGCTTCAAGCAACTTGTACGTGTTACCGTATTTCCTGGGGGAGGCATTTATCCCGAGTACTTTAATCCTTTCCGAACCCATCCTGGCTCACCTGTTAATGATTTAGGGTGGGATTATTAGCGATGCTGTTCAGAACCGGGCTCGCGGCGTCCGAACCTCCTTAAGAGCCTTGACCAGGAAACGTAGAGCCCCTCAACCTCAGTAAGTAGCCTCCTAACCATGCCCTCCTCAACATCCGCACCGCTTATTAACTCGGATGACACTCTCAGCAACATGCCCAATACTGATGCGTTAGTCGATCCAAGCTCGTCCTGAACCTTGCTTAAGCATTCGCTTAAGTCACCGTACAGTTCCTCACAGATCTCACGCGCGGCTAGTCCCAAACGAATTAATGCGTATCTCTCAGCCATGGGTACGGCGACCCTGCAGTCCCCCTTAAGGAGCATGTGCGTGTGTGACACGAGCTCCCCGAATACCGCTATCGCATCCATTAAGTCCTTCCCCTTCATCAGCACGGAACCACTATAATAGTTTAGGGCGGAAGTTATAATTGACTTAGGGTGATTGACTTTGAGACTTGACAAAGTAGTTAACGCTGTTAAGGAAGGGCTTAGGAGGGCCGGTGCTGAGAGGGTTGCCGTAAGCCGTGAAGGCGGATGCGTGATAGTTGAGGCACCGATTGGTAATGACGTGATCGTTGCTTCAGTTACTCAAGGATCCGTTGACGAGTACTGCATAGTTAAGCTTGTCCCTGCATCTAAGGCGGCTGAGACCGGGTTAACGTGTGTTGGGTTAGAGTACACGCCTTACGGTCTCTTTGTAATTAGTAATGACCTTGAGGAAATAACTGAAAAAGTTGCGGTTAAGGCCTCTAAACTCCTTAAGTGGGTCAGCACTTGACCTCCTTATCCTCGACCGTGGGTTTGAGGGGTATCATGCAGAGGAATGAGAGCTTAGTTGTGCCGGTGTTTATGTATTCGTGCTCGACGTTAGGCGGGACGAATATGAAGAACCCTTTACTTACGTTATACCATTTGCTCCCGATCCTTATGCGGCCTTCACCCTCAAGCACGAAGATCTCGTGCTCCCACGGATGCCTATGAGGGTTTATCCTAGCACCCGGCTCCAGTTCGAATAACCTCATGGCAAACGCCCTCGCCCCGTCTTCATCCTTTATCAACCACCTCACTGTTGTCCCTGTACCCATATTGCTTGGGACGGTCTCCGCCTTCACACCAGTATAGTGGGCAACAATCTCGCCGCAAGGACCCTTAGGGAGAGACACTCGCGTCACCCACCTCATTCTTTTGTCAAGCTAGTAAATAATGGTGTGGTTCAGGATGCCTCATACCCTTATCTTTAGGGTCTTCCTGACTTCATCTATTAGGAGTACCGGGACTGCCGTCAGTAGTGCTGTCCCCAACAGCCACAGGGGTAACGGTACTGCGGTGAAGAGTTCCCTAACGCCCGGCGTGTACACCGCGAACAGCTGTAGGCTTACGGATGCCAGGAGCGCTGGTAGCAGCCACTTATTGAACGGTCTGTACCAGAAGTGCTTTGTTTCGGATCTTGAGGATAGGGCTCGGCCGAACTCGCTGAACGCTATCGCCGTGAAGACTAAGGTTCTCGCCTCGGCTAGCCCTATGTTGCTGAGTACGGAGCTGAACAGCACTAAGTTCACGGTACCTATTGCCGTACCGAGGATCGTGAAGTAAGCTATTTTCCTGTTGGTTATGAATGAACTCTCCCTTCTCCTAGGGGGTCTTTGCATGATGTCTGGCTCGGCGGGCTCAACACTTAAGGCTAGGGCCGGTAGTGAGTCGGTGGTGACGTTTATCCATAGTAGCTGCGGGGCATCCAGTGGCGGTGGTAAGCCTGCTAGTTCAGCCATGAATATTGTTGCTACCTCGCCTATGTTGGCTGGGAGTAAGTAGTTTATCGGTTTCTTCAGGTTCTCGTATATTACCCTGCCCTCCTTAACCGCCTCAACGATCGTAACGAAGTTGTCGTCCTTGAGGATTAGCTTGGCGACTTCCTTAGCGACGTCCGTGCCTCTTATCCCCATAGCTATGCCTATGTCCGCTTCCTTCAACGCTGGGGCGTCGTTAACGCCGTCGCCGGTCATGGCGACCACGTGGCCCTTAGCCCTCAGCGCGTTAACTATTCGGCGCTTATGCTCAGGTGTTACCCTAGCAAACACGACGACATCATCGATTATTTCCCTAAGCTCCTCATCACTCATGGAGTCAAGTTCCTTGCCATCGATTATGGATCTCTCGCCACTCACGTCTAAACCTATCATTTCCGCGACAGCCTTCGCCGTGAGCCTATGATCGCCTGTAATCATGATTACCTTTATTCCTGCTTTCCTTACCTCCTCGACAGCTTCTCTCACACCCTCACGCGGTGGGTCAATAATGCCTAACACAGCCACGAACGTCATTTCCCTCTCAACGAACCTGACATCATCGGGCGGTTCCTCACCCATTACCCTGTATGCGACGCCGTACGTTCTGTAGCCCTTACTGGCTATTGACGCTATGTAATCCAGTATTGACCTCCTTAACTCAGGTGTTAGGGGCTTCACGCCCTCCTCAGTTACGACGCTATTCGATATGTCAAGAAGCATTTCTGGAGCGCCTGAGGATATGACTAAGTATGAATCATTGGTTAAGTGCACTGTTGTTTTACGCTTTCTGAAGCGGTCGAAGGGGTAAGTCCTTACAAGCTCTCTCTTAATCCTGTCAACAACGTCGGTACCGAGAACCTTCATAGCGAATACCAGCGCCGCACCCTCTGTGGGGGACCCCCTGACACGCCATGAATCACCCTCGTGAACAATGTCCACGTCCCCCCGTATGTGCTTGACAAGCATCTCTGCTAATTCCTTGAGCCTACGGTCCAAACCTCCCTTCCCGTCTCTCGGGATGACCTTACCTACGGGCTCGTACCCCGTGCCCTCAACAACGTACTCTCGCCCACCACACCATGCTAGCTTAACGGTCATTTCGCCCTTAGTTATGGTGCCTGTCTTATCGGACGCTATGACGTCGCACGCACCTAGCGCCTCTATGGCGCCTAGCTCCCTAACTATAACGTTCTTCTTCGACATCCTGTAAGCGCCTATGGCTAGGACGGACGTAGCTACTGCCGGTAAGCCTTCGGGTATGGCTGCCACGGCCAGCGCTATGGCCAGTATGAGGGCATTTATTGGGCTCATGTGCGTGACGTACACTGATGAGATGAAGACGAAGGCACTTATCGCCAATATTATTATGCCGAGCCTCTTACCTAGCCTATCAAGTTCCTCCTCAAGCAAAGTTTTCCTTTCCTCTACCTTGCTGAGGGACTCAGCAATTTTCCCTAACTCAGTCCTCATACCCGTCGCTACTACTACTGCGAGCGCCTTGCCCGAGACTGCATGAGTGCCCATGAACAGCATATTGACCCTCTCCGAAACCGGCGTGTCGGGTTCCAAGATAACGTCCGGGTTCTTGCGGACAGGTTCCGACTCGCCTGTAAGTGGCGACTCATCCACCAGGAGCTCCTCCGCGCTGATTAGTCTAGCGTCCGCCGGTATCCTGTCACCTTCACCGATAACTATGATGTCGCCAGGCACTACCTCATGAGCAGGTATTTCCTTGATTCGGCCGCCACGTATCACCTTAGCGTATGGTGTCGCCATCCTCTTCAAGGCCTCAACAGCCTTCTCCGCCCGGAACTCCTGAAGGAAGCCAGCTACCCCCATTATCGCAACTATGAGCAATATTGCCGCAGCATCAACTACCTCCCCCAGGAACCATGCGATCACTGCAGACACTATAAGTATCAGTATGAGGAAGTTCGTGAACTGCTTAGCGAATATCATTATGGGAGACTTCTTCTTACTCACCAACTCGTTGAGGCCGTACTCTTCTAACCGCCTCCTCGCCTCGTCCTCATCAAGCCCCTCCCTCCCAGTCCTAAGCTTCCTCAGCACCTCATCAACGCTCAGTGAATGCCAGTCCATCACCGACCCGCACTAACTACCCCCGAGGCATTAAATTAGTTATTTTCCCGCGTTAAGAAGTCCCCACTAACGTAGGACTTCCTTTATAATTCCCCGCGGGAGAGTTGTTAGGGGGTGCGTGTGGCTAGGATTAAGGGCGTTAATGAAGCGGAAATCACCCGTATCATAGTCCGTGAGTCCCTTCGCGAGTGGGAGGAACTTAGTAATGTGGACGTCGTGGTGGTTGGTGCTGGGCCGTCGGGTCTGACAGCCGCTAAGTACTTGGCTGAAGGAGGCCTTAAGACCCTCATTGTTGAGCGCAGACTGAGCTTCGGCGGCGGGATAGGAGGCGGGGGTAACCTTCTCCACAAGATTGTCGTTGAGTATCCAGCGAACGAAGTACTTGACGACTTCAACGTGAGGTACCGTGAGGTAAGCGAAGGTATTTACGTTGTTTCAACGGCTGAGCTAATGGCGAAACTAGCTGTGGGCGCCGTAGATGCCGGTGCTAAGATAATCTTCGGCCTCACCCTTGAAGACCTAATATTCAGGTACGACCCACTACGCGTTGCTGGAGCGGTCGTCATATGGTCGGCAATACCGCTCGCTGGCCTACACGTTGACCCGCTCTTCATAGAGTCTAAGGCGGTAATTGACGCCACGGGACACGACGCTGAAGTACTTAGTGTAGCGGCCGCCAAGATACCGGGTCTACTGCAGAAGCCTAGGGGGGAGATGTCCGCTAATGCGATCGTAGGTGAGGAGGAGGTCGTAGAACTCACTGGTAAGGTGGCACCCGGCCTCTACGCTACTGGCATAGCCGTGTCGAGCTACTATGGAACCCCTAGGATGGGGCCGATATTCGGGGGCATGCTGCTTTCAGGCAGGAAGGTGGCTAAGGAAGTTCTGAGGGACTTGAAGGGCTAGGAAACCTTATTAAGAAGTGTCATATTAACGTAAATTATTTTTCGGTGGGCTTAAAATGATTGAGGGTCTTCACTTTGACTGAAAAATACGACGTCATAGTAATTGGTGGGGGGCCAGCCGGTTACGTGGCGGCCTCCCGCCTAATTAGGGAGGGTCGGAAAGTCGCGCTCGTGGAGAAGAGGTTCTTGGGTGGTGAATGCACTAACTGGGGATGCATACCTTCCAAAGCATTGATCGAGGCATCTCACGTCCCGGCCTTGCTGAAGGCTTCAAGGCAGGTAGGGATAAAGGTGTCGGTGCAGGAGGTGAACAGCGCAAGGATAATGTCGTGGGTCAGGAGGGTGAGGACTAGGTCTAGGGCAGGTATAGCGCAGCTCCTTAGCGAGGCCAAGATCTTCGAGGGGACAGGTGTTATCTCTGGCCCTAGGGAGGTTAAGGTGAAGGTGGGTGACGCCTCAGCCGTAACGTTGGAGGGCAACAACATCATCGTGGCTACAGGCTCTGACCCCGCCCCAATACCTGGCTTCCAATTCGATGGTGAACACATACTCAGCAACCGCGATTTCTTCGAATTGAAAGAACTTCCGAGTACCATGGCTGTGATAGGTGCTGGCGCCATAGGGTCGGAGATAGCCGCAGCGCTAGCTAGGCTTGGAGTCAAGGTTCACCTCATCGAGATAATGGATAGGGTGCTACCGACCTACGATGCTGAGGTAGGAGCCATAGTCTCCAAGTACCTGAGGAGGGCAGGGGTTAACATATACGTAGCTACCATGGCGAAGAACTTGGGGAGGGATAAGGACGGCGTTAAGTTGAGGTTAGTGCCGCGGAACGGAGGTGAAGCGCGCGAAATTATTGTGGATAAGGTACTTATAGCGGCTGGCCGTAGGTACGCAACACGCGGCATAGGTCTCGAGGAGGTTGGGGTAACGCTCGGTGATAGGGGCGTAGTGATAGTTAATGAGGACCTCCGCACGTCGGTCCCCACAATACTTGCTGCAGGTGACGTGACCGGCCCGCCACTACTGGCGCATAAGGCGTATAGGGAGGGACTCATAGCTGCTGAGACCATAATTCATGGTTCCTCATCAATTCCGCGTGGCCCCATACCTTCAGTGATCTTCACCACACCAGAGGTGGCTAGCGTTGGGTTAACCGAGGAGCAAGCACAGTCTGCAGGCCTGAACGTGAGGTGTGTTAAGTACAGCTACGCAGCTGTTTCGAGGGACTACACGGTACTTGAGAGGACGCCTGAAGGGTTCGCTAAGGTAGTTATTGAGGAGGGAAGCAACAGGATCTTAGGTGCCCTAATAGTTGGTAATGGTGCCTCAGAATTGATACACGTGCTCACACTAGCGGTAACATTGAGGGTAAGCGTGGATGAACTAGCAAAGATGGTCTGCGCGCATCCGACATATTCTGAGGCGATATGCGAGTTAGCTCATAAGGCTATAGGTAAGCCTGTGCACGGCGGTTAATCCCTAGTAGAATATGGCTAAAAAGAGAACTAAGTTCTCACACCTTCTTTGAAACGCTTCAATTGTTTTACCCCACCGTACTTACTGTCACACGAGTTCCGGAACCTTGTTAAGCACTTCCCTCCCTGAGGTCGTTACCAACACCATATTCTCTATCCTGATCCCGTACCTGCCATGCACATACACTCCGGGTTCAATGGTTACTATCATGCCTGGCTTTAATTCCTCATCAACACCCTGCGCTAGGCGCGGGGGCTCGTGCACCTCTATACCGACTCCATGTCCTAACGCGTGTATGAAGTACTTTAAGAGACCATGCTTCTCCAAAACCTTCCTAGCGACAGCATCAACATCACTGACCTTCACCCCCGGAGCAACAGCGTCCGTAGCCTCATCAACCGCCTCCTTAACCGCCTCCAGTGCGTTCCTCAACTCCTCATCCGGCTGCCCAATAACAGGAGTTCTGGTCATGTCTGAGCAGTATCCGCCGAATCTGGCCCCGAAATCCATGACTATTGCCTCACCGTCACCTAGTTGACGTGTTGATGGGATCGCATGGGGGTATGCCGCGTTAGGTCCTGACGCAACTATCGTTTCGAACGCATACCCGTCAGCACCTAAGAAACGCATTGTCCCTTCCAGTAGCGCAGCAACCTCATACTCCTTCATCCCAGGTTTAAGCTCATTTAAGGTCTTCCTGAACGCCTCCTCACTTATCCTCAGGGCCTCCCTCATTGCCGAGATCTCTGAGGGTTCCTTCACCACACGCATTTCTGTAATATCCTTCTCAACATCGATTACCTCCACGTCATTTCCTAACCTTTTAACTACCTCGGACGCCATCGGCGTAACTGCTCCAACATCGAGCCCCACACGCTTCGCGTTAACGGATTTAAGTTGCGTCACTACCCACTCACTAGGCCTTATAGTGACGGGTTTCGTCTCTATTGCCGGTAGCTCGTATCTTGCGTAAGGTATGACCTCAACGTCCTTGACCGTGTCGGATACCCTCCAGTAATCGAGGGCTGGGGCCAGGAGCTTTGGTTGCCACCCGCGTATTATGAAGAGGTACGTGCCGGCTGGCCTCGGTAGGGAGGTGAAGTAGAAGACGTTAGCATCCTGCGTTACTAGCACCGCGTCGAGGTTTCTAGACTCCATTAAATCTAGAATTTTCTTCAGCCTCAAGGACTATGCACCAGGTAATGATTCACCCTCCGAATATTTAAGGGAAGCTTACCTGAGGGTGAACTCCCTCATTCCTTCCCTAGCCAGTTCCCTCGCTTCATAATCATCCATGAATATCGATGCTAGCTTGAGGATGTTCTCTAGTGTAGGTTCCTTCCTAACTTTCCTAGCGATCCCCTTGAGGTGGGGGTACCTCCTCACAGTTGGTTTGAGTATTTCCTCTAGTAGCCTCCTACCATCCGAGTTGAGCACACAGTCTTTGCTGAAGTACTTGCCGAAACCCAGTAACATCTTAGCTATTAGGGACCGCATCCATTCCCTAAACCTTGCGTCATCGATGTCCTCGCTCCTCACTAAGGTGGCCCGAACATAAGTTTCGCTTATGTTGATAATTAAGTTCTTGATGTATTGAAGTGGGGGGAGAGTGATTTAGCGTCTCGACCCCTAGATTGAGGTACTATGTATTCTTTAAAAGAGATGGGTCTATGTTTGAAGGTTTTCAGTACTTGGATTTTACCCTTTCTAGGAACTCGTCAATGAGTTCCTTGATTGATGGTCCTTCGAGGACTTTGAGTTCCCATCGGACGCGTACTACGGGCTTGTCTATCTTGATTAGCCTTGTTATGTCTGCTGGCGTGCCCAGTATCACTGCATCTGCTGGCACATTCTTTATGGTCTCTTCAAGGTCTCTTAGCTGTTCAGGCGTGTATCCCGTTGATGGGAGAACCTCCTTCATGTGTGGATAGAGTTCGTAGAGTTGCTTAATCACACCCACGGCGTAGGGCCTCGGGTCTATGATCTCGGCAGCACCATACTTCTTAGCGGCTACGTAGCCAGCTCCGTAAGGTAGACCACCGTGCGTTACTGAGGGTGAGTCCTCGATGACCAGTACTTTCTTGCCCTCAACCTTGGCGGGATCATCTACAACTACTTCCATATCCGCCTTAACGATCTTTGCCTTCGGATTGACTGCCTTGACGTTGTTTATGACCTTATCCACGTCCTCCTCCCTGGCTTGACTTACTTTGTTAACTATGACTGCGTCAGCCATACGCGTGTTTACCTCTCCTGGGAACGAACCTACCTCGTGGCCGGGCCTCATGGCGTCAGCAACCGTTATCATGTAGTCGAATTTGAAGAACGGGAAGTCGTTGTTGCCTCCGTCCCACAGTATCACGTCGCCTAAGCGCTCAGCCTCCCTCACGATCTTACCGTAGTCCACACCCGCTAGGACGGGGAGGCCCATCCTTATGTACTGCTCGTACTCCTCCCTCTCCTCAACGGTTACCTTCCACCGCTCCAGATCCTCGTACGTCTTGAAGATCTGGACAATCATTTCCTTCAGGTCACCGTAAGCCATAGGGTGCCTCACTGGGACAGGCTTTAGTCCCCTGTTCAGTAACTCCTTGACCACAGCTCTTGAAACCGTTGACTTACCAGCGCCGGTCCTGACGGCTGTTACCGCTATTACGGGGCGGAAGGACGGTATCATTGTCTCTCTGGGAGACAGTATCTTGAATGACGCACCATTAGCTAGGGCCGTTGAGAGTATCCTGCCTACGTCCTCATACGGTAGGTCACTGTAGGACAGGACAACCTCATCGACATGATATTCCTTTATGAGCTTACCTAAATCCTTCTCCGGGAAGATGGGGATACCGTCTGGGTAGAGATGCCCGGCCAGTTCAGGCGGGTACCTCCTCCTCTCCACACCGGGTATTTGGGCCGCGGTGAATGCCACTACCTCATACTCCGGGTTGTCTCTGTAGTACACGTTGAAGTTGTGGAAGTCACGTCCTCCAGCACCGACTATGATTACCTTAGTCCTTCTGGACACGAAGTTCACCGAATATTTTTTCGTTGATCTCCTTTAAATATTCCAACCCGTTAAAAATTTATTCAATCACGGAACGGCTCACTCCTCAGCTTTAGTGCGTCCTCAACGCCCCTAGCTAAGCGGCATGCGTTTAGCGCGTCCCTGATCGTTGGTGCGTTAGGGACTTCCTCACCCCTGACCCGCCTAGCGAAGTCCCTTAACTCAGCCTTAAGGGGTTCCTCACCACCCACTTTACTCTCCCGCATCCCCTCACCGGAGAGTATCTGCACTACCCTATCGGTGAAGATACCGCGAACGAATACGTCAGGTAGGCTTGCCTCAACCTCCCTGACCTTAACTGGTAGGAAGCCATCAGCTATGAAGCTCACGTGCGTGTCTCCTATGGTTACTGAGGCACAAACGGATTGAGGTATGCCAGCCTCGTCACTCACGCCCCACGCAGACACTATACTGTAGTCTTCCCACCCAACGAAGAAACCTGTTAGGTCTATGTCGTGAATCATCAGGTCGAACACCACTGATACGTTTCTCCGATGTTGTGGTCGGGCGGATAACCTCTTAAAGAGCATGTAGGTTGGCCTGCCACGCTTCATGATTTCCCTCTTGAGTGCCTGCGCTACCGGATCATACCTAACTATGAAACCAGGCTGAACAACCAGGCCGGCGTCGGTGGCTACCTTCATGACGCGTTCGACCTGCTCTGGCCTAGTAGCAACAGGCTTCTCCACGAAGACATGGTAGCCCTCATTGATCGCCTTCAGCGCCACTTCCGGTAGGTAGTTTATTGGGACGGCAACGGTCACCGCATCCACGTCGAAGCGCCTCAGGTCCTCTAGGCCGGTAGTGTAGTGAGGTACTCTCCATTCGCGTGCCACTGTCTTGGCGACATCCTCACGCACATCCACAACAGCGGCGAGTTCCAGTACGCCTTCAGCCTCGAGGTACTTTAACGCTCTAATGATGTTACGCCCCCACATTCCTGCTCCTACAG
>JALVVU010000090.1 GCA_027023255.1 Desulfurococcales archaeon | reverse complement strand
TAACGCACTTCTCCTGGTCAATGACGTACTTCCCTGACTTCTCGTCCTTGCTTATGGCGCCTGCGGGGCAGTGCTTGGCGCATGTGCCGCACCCTACGCACTTGTCTGGGTTGATGCGGTACTTCAGTAGCTTAGTGCAAACGCCTGCAGGGCACTTCTTATCGATGATGTGCGCTAAGTACTCGTCCCTGAAATGCCTTAGCGTTGAGAGGACGGGGTTGGGGGCTGTCCCACCTAAGGCGCATAGGCTCGCGTCCCTAACAACCCTCCCAACGCTCTCAAGGATTTCCAGATCTTCTAGGGTGCCTTTACCCTCGGTTATCTTTGTTAGTGTGTCGTAGAGGATCTTAGTCCCGATGCGGCACGGGAAGCACTTACCGCAGGACTCGGCCACGATGAAAGACGTGAAGTACCTAGCGACGTCAACCATGCATGTAGTGTCATCCATTACCACTATGCCTCCCGACCCCATAATCGCTCCCGCGTCCCGCAGGCTCTCGTAATCTATGGGTGTGTCAAGGAGGTGTGCGGGCACGCAGCCACCGCTGGGTCCACCTATCTGCACGGCCTTGAGCTTCCTACCTTCCTTAACACCGCCAGCTATTTTCTCGACGAGGGTTCGTAGCGTGGTCCCTATAGGTACCTCGTACGCCCCTGTTCTCTTGACTGCGCCGGTAACGCAGAACATCTTAGTACCTTTACTCCTCTCAGTGCCGTAGGCGGCGAAGCTCTCCCAGCCCTCAGCCATTAACGTGGCTACATGCGCTAGGGTCTCAACGTTGTTAATGACTGTTGGCTTGCCCCAGAGCCCAACAACGGCTGGGTAGGGCGGTCTCTGCCTAGGTGTTGCCCTGCCCTCAATCGCAGCTATTAGTGCCGTCTCCTCACCGCACACGAAGGCACCGGCGCTGAGTATGACTTCGACGTCGAAGTCGAATCCCCTGCCCAGAATGTTCTTCCCGAGGATGCCGTGCTTCCTGGCTTCCTCAACGGCCTTTTGAAGCCTTTCAGCCATTAGCGGCTTCTCAGCCCTAACAAATATGAATCCCTTCGTAGCACCTACCGCGTAACCGGCTATTATTAAGCCCTCCAGCACTCTATGCGGGTCTGACTCCGCAAGCAACCTATTCATGAATGCTCCTGGGTCGCCCTCGTCCGCATTCACTATGACGTACTTCTCCTTGCTGGGCTGGTTCCTACAGATCCTCCACTTGAGCCACGTCGGGAACCCGGCGCCTCCCCTACCCCTTAACCCGGACTTCTTAACCTCCTCGATGACTTCCTCCGGACTCATCCTTAAGGCGCGGTCAAGCCCCCTGTACCCGCCGTACGCTATGTAGTCCTCAATGGACTCCGGGTTAACTACGCCGCAGTTCCTGGACACGTACCTGACCTGCAGTCTCCACACGTCAAGCTCACTTAATGTCGGCACGTCACCCTCGCCCCTAGCCTTCCCGGTCCTCTCGCTTATTGCGTAGGCACCGCTAACGTCGTTCTCAATGAAGTACTTCTTCAGGATGCCCTCGACCTCAGCCGGCCTGACGTTACCGTACAGCGCGGCCGGCATTCCCGGCGCCTTAAGCTCTAGCCATGGGTCTAGATAGCAGAGTCCGGTACACCCGACGGTCTTGACTGCGTCGCTAGGTATTCCTAAGTTCTCAACAACTTCCTTAACAGCGTCCAGCACTTCCTTAGCTCCAGCAGCTATGGAGCAGCTCGCTAAGGGAACCTTAATTCTGTACCCGTTAGGACCTTCCTTAATGTAGCGTACCCTCTCCGACCTAAGCGTGCGGCATCGCTGATCGTCGTGGCAGAGAGGTCCCTCAGTCCTACACCTGATATAATTCCGGCAAGGGTACTCTAGGCTGTGCCAGCACTTACCACAGCATCTACTCATTAAGTTCCACGAGCCATCATCCCCCAACGGGGGTATCACCTCTTCTTAGCCAGCTTAGCACGGTGCTCCGCTATAATCCTCCTCAGTTTAGCGGGTGTCACGCCGCCGTAGAGCTTCCGGTAGCTCCCGTCCCTACTCACAACCATTACCACCGGTGCTAAGCTACAGCAGCCGAAGCACCTAGCTTTCTCAACACTGAAGACACCGTCACTAGTCGTTGACCTGCCTGGCTTTATCCCTAGGTAAGTTCTGAGGAACTCGTAGTTTGCCGCGTTCCCCCTCAGGTGGCATGCGGTACCCATGCACAGCATTATGATGAACTCACCAGGCTTCTCCAGCCTGAATTGATGGTAGAACGTGGCAACAGTCAACACCTCAGTTAGCGGTATTCTTAACTCATTAGCTATTACTCTGAGAGCTTCCTGCGGTAGGTAACCGTAGGTGGACTGAATTTCCTGCAACATCCTTATGAGGTGCCTTCTCTCCCTGCCGTACTTAGCGGCGACGTCATGCGCTAGGGCTCCGGGCGTGGTTTCCCTGGGGATTAACTTAAGTAATTGCGCCAAGACCTGCCTCCCTGTTGAACTAGTTCATCATTTAATCAAACATTGTGTGAGTAGCGTTTATGTACCGTATATACAATATATGTTTCCGGTGCCTCGATTGGTCGAGCACGACGTGAGGAAGCTAATGAAGCTAGGTACGGCCTCAACAGCGTTAATACTCCCTAAGAAGTGGTTAGAAGACCTAGGCCTTAGCCCCGGATCCTTAGTGGACCTATTCTTTGATGGCTCATCGATAATGGTCGCGCCCAGAGCCTCGCCCCAGGCTCACGGGCAGTCACAGCAAGAGAATAACATGCAAATATTCGTTGACATACTAAAGGATGGCGTAGATGTGGGGGTTCAGGAGATCGTTGCCGCGTACGTTGAGGGCATAACCCGGGTTAGGGTGAGGGGTGACGAGCAAGGCATATCGAGGTTAATCATGGAGCTGAACAGAAGGATAACAGGGTTCCTC
>JALVVU010000089.1 GCA_027023255.1 Desulfurococcales archaeon | reverse complement strand
GCGCTCTTGAAGAGAGCCATAGCGAAAGCTAAGCCAACCACTAACCTAGCCTGGCAGGGGATAAAGGGAACCGAGAAGATTAGCTCATGCCTCTCAACATCGTCGAGGGATGTTCGGCTAGTCATGACGCCCGGCACGTTACAGCCCACGCTTATGACTAATGGGTAAACAGCCCTCCCGGAAAGACCGAATTTAGATAAGGTGGAGTGGAACGCCACGGCCATCCTAGGCATTAGTCCGCTATCCTCAAGCATCGCTAGGAACAGAAACACCATGAGTATGAGGGGGAAGAAGCTGAGCACGGATCCAACACCCGGTATGATGCCGTTCGCCACTAAGGACACGAACCAGTGGGGCGCGTTCACAGCACTTAACCCAGATTCTGCCAGCGATGAGAGCTCGTTGAATCCCATGCTGACTATCCCGCTTAAGCTGTACGTACTCACCGCCTCTGCTAAGCCCTCCTGCCCAGCCAATTCAAGCAGGATGTTCAGCGGGAAGCCGGTGTTTATCGAGAATATGAGCAGGAAGACACCCAGCGTTAGTGCCGTACTAAATAGGAGGCCAGCCAACGGCCTACGTAGTACCTTCTCAAGGCTACTTCCTCCCTCAACCTTCGTCCTAACCACGACCCTCCTTATCAGGGAATCAACGAACGCAAAGCGCTGCCTTATCGCGAGCTCCGCGAGGTCGCCGCCGAGGACCCTCCTCGCTGAGTCGATGATGCTCCATACACGCTTAAGTAGGGCTTCCTTCCCTTCCTGCTTCAGCAGATCCTCAATACGCATGTCACCCTCTAACAACCTAATAGCAACCCATCTCGAGGGATACTGGCGAAGGGCTCCCTCCTCCTCAATTAGTGACGCTATTTCACGTATGAAGTGTTCCAGCGGGCCGTAATCGATTATGAGGGGTTCCGACCGCTTAATCCTGGACTTATAGTTAAGGAGTGTCTCGAGAAGGTCCCTAATGCCCTCACCTTTAAGCGCGGAGACAGGGATTACCGGGACGCCTAGGTACTCCTCCAACTTATCGTAATGTATGTGAATTCCCCTCGGGTGTGCCTCATCAGTCTTCGTGAAAACCAGTACCACGTTCGGCGTTAATTCCAATACCTGGATCGCTAGGTAGAGCGTCCTTTCAGGGGCTGTGGCGTCGACGAGCACCATAACGACGTCCGGTTCGCTAGAAACAATGAATTCCCGGGCAACGACCTCCTCGAGGCTAGTGCCGCTGATTCCATAAGTTCCAGGGAGGTCAACAAAGCATATCCTCCTGCCCTCGTACTTGCACATACCCAGCTTCAGCTCAACCGTCACGCCGGGCCAGTTGCCTACATGTGCTGTCTCCCCAGTAAGTACGTTAAATAGCGTGGATTTGCCGACGTTCGGGTTTCCAACTAACGCTACGATAATGTCGCATTCTTGCTTAGTAGCACCCGTTTCGTATCCCCCGTCTAAGGTAAGTTAGACTAGTCTTAAATTCTTATTCCTTACCCTCAGCCAGTTTTAAACACTCTGCAAACACACATACCGTAGAGTGAGCGAGAAGGATGATGAATAAGGTCCCACCGCACCTATGTGTGAAGTGCAAGGGCTACAGGAAACTCTGCGGTCTCCCCGTATGCCCTATTATGGAGAGGTTCAGAGCGAACATCAAGGCAATCATGTCGGTGAAAGGAAGGGAAGTTGAGGGCGCAACACCGCCGAGCGTGATAGTGGGGGAGGCGCACTACCCTAACGTGCCCGTAATATTTAATGTCCCACCTAACGTACGGGGTGATGCGGCGAAGGGGTTCGACGACCCGCTAGGATGGTGGGGAAGAGTAAGCCTCGACGAGATAATCAGGAGGAGGGCTCAGCAAGTAGCATCAATAGTCAAGGTCAAGGTCACGGATCCCTTCAAGCTCTACGACAATGAGGTAAGTGTGGCTGCAGTATCATTAAAGCCTGTTGAGAGTGAAGCCGTGCTACGTAAGCCACCCAAGCCTAAACTAACCTTTAGCGCCGGGCTAGACCCTGTGGGGCCGGCGGCCGAGGCGGAGGAAGTGCGCGTAGTTGGTAATGCACACCTTCCTCGCCCCCTTGAGAGACTGATGTGGGACGACTTACCAGCATCCGAAGGTGCTGTGGAGCTGTACAGGAGAGATGTTGACATGTACACGATCATCAGGGCGTTTAGCTTAGGCCTGCTAGGACGTGTCCGCAGGAGGAAGCTAGTGCCTACTAGGTGGGCTATAACGGCTGTCGACAGAACGCTAACTAACTACATGCTGAGGAGGGTGAGGACATTACCGGAAATAAGTGATGTCGAGCTCTACGAGGGCGAATATCTAGGCAATAAGTTCAAGGTGATCCTGTATCCCGGCAGACCACTAATAGAGTGGGTTGAGGTATGGTATCCGCTAACGGTATTCACGCAGACCGCGCTAAAACCCCTCATAATATACAACAAAGCAACGCCCTTAGGAAGAACCGAGACGCTGGACGGTGGCTTCGACGCGGCCAAGTTCGCCGTGATTGAACACCTAAGCAGAAGAGGGAGGAAGGCGGCGGCAATAGTGATTAGGGAGATAACTCCGCAGTACTACGCAAGTGTCGGGAATTGGCACATACGTGAAACCGTCCGGAATACCCTATCTCAGCCACCACGCAAGTACCGCACACTACTGGATGCCGTGAAGGACGCCGTCGCCGGCATGGATCCTTCAACACGCAGGGAAGTTGTTGAACTCCTAGTACCGGTGAAGTACAGGAAAATCGACGATTTCCTCCGTTAACCCTCACTTAAGCGGTGCACGCGGTCTCCAGCCTTTTAAGGTATTAACGCTTCCAACCCTCACCTGGGGAGTTCTGGTGAGGAGGTTAGTGGTTTACGTTGGGTACGACAAGAAAAGCAGGTCGGTTCTGCGTAGAGTCCG
>JALVVU010000088.1 GCA_027023255.1 Desulfurococcales archaeon | reverse complement strand
CTCTGAAAGCACGTAGACTCCCTCAGCACCCATCTTAACGATCACTACTTCAGGGCCTAGCGACTTTATCTTGGACGCGCCTTCCTCGATGCTCGATGCCTTAGTTAGGGTTAAGCATTCCTCCGCGTTAACGAACACTATGTCGACTAGCTTAATTAGGCTTCTTAACGCGTGTAGCCCCTTCCTACACAGTACCCTCCCAGGGTCCCACGAGACGTACTTGCCTAGCTCCCTGGCGCGGGCGGCTACCTTGAGGGACGTGTCGGGCCTTAGGCTGGCTATGTGTACGTACCTGCCCCTCTCAATGATCCTCACGTCCACGTCGTCGGGCCTTAAGTCCTCCGCGACCCCCTTGAAGCCGTATAGGGCTATCCTCCCCTCCTTATCTATTATCACTACGGTGAAGCCTGTGGGCCCGATCCCTATCCTTATGCCTGATATGTCGACGCCCTCACGCATTAGGTGGTCGACGGCCGTCCTGCCGAACCCATCCAGGCCTACCTTAGCTATCACCGCCGATGTCCCGCCGAGCCTCCTAACACCTATTGCGACGTTCGCTGCGGAGCCCCCAACACCCCGCGACTGATCCTCGATGACTGCTTCCTCGTCCGGCCCCGCGAAGTGGGATACGGTGAAGCGTAGATCCATCAGTACGTGGCCGACCGTGACTACGTCGAAGGACTTGCTTGCGTGGGCGTTCATAGCTCCTCAGGTCACCCCTTAACCTCCTTCACGGCCTCCTCAGGCTCTAAGCCCTCATGCACCACCTTAATTATCGCCCTAGCCATCCCTACGGGGTCTGGGTGCTGGAACACGTTCCTACCGACCACAACTCCCTTGCCGCCAGCAAGCATTACTGAGTAGACGTCCCTCAGGAAGTCTATGGGTTTAGGCCTTGAGGGACCGCCGCTCATCAGCACCGGCACTCCTGAGGCCGCCTTAACGACTTCGGCGAAGGTCTCCTTACTCCCGGTGTAGTACGTCTTTATTAGGTCGGCGCCTGACTCGGCTGCCGCCCTAGCGCCGTACCTGACGATCTCGACGTCATACATGTTGCTTATCGCCGGGCCCCTTGGGTAGGCTAGCTGAAGGCATGGGAGTCCGTAGGCCTCCGCCGCGGACCTTACGGCGAACCACCTCTCAAGCATTTCGTCCTCGTACTGACTGCCCCAGTAGACGGTCGCGGCGACGGCGTCAGCCCCTAGCGCGACCGCGTCCTCCACGTACCCGAAGGCGCTCTGCCTTAACCTCTCTTCCTTAGGCCTTAGGTTGGTCTTGCTCGTCACCTTAATTATTGCCGCTACCTTACCTCCCCAGATGTCGTGTGTTAGCCTAGCGATGCCTGGGAGCATCATTATCGCGTCAACGCCCGCTTCAACCACCTTCTCTATGATGACCCTTGGGTTAACCCTGTCTGGCGGGAAGTCCTTGGGGCCGTGCTCCACCCCGTGGTCGAAGGCGAACACCACGCCCCTCCCGTCGGGGAGTATTCTGGACATCCTCACGCACTTACCTACGCTTGGGTATGTTGGGAGCGCGTTACCTACTACCGTTGGAGATCACCTCAACGGTGAAGCTGTTAGTGTAGTTAATAAACACTTCCACGTAGAGATTCGAGGCATAACTTTAAGTTCAGGAACGCGCGCACTTACCGAAACGTCTGCGCTTACGTTGAATTTTGTGGATTAAAGAATGCTCTTGGCCCTAAACGTACCTAAGGATGAAGTCCTTGAACCCCCTCAGCGCCTCCGCACCTAATTCCCGTGCGAAGCGGTGGGCGTCGAGTAGCCCTGCGTTAAGTGCTCCCTCAACATTAGCGTCGTTATCGTCCACGAAGATCGCCTCGGAGGGCTCCACCCCAAGTAATCTTAGGGCGGCCTCGTAGATGTGCTTGTCAGGCTTGCAGTACCCGACCAAGTCACTCGTGACGATGGCGTCGAAGTACTTTAGGAGCCCGTCCCTCTCCATCGTTGCTAGGACGCATCCGTGGCACCAGTGATTAGATACTAGCGCCACCCGTAACCCCGCATCCGCCGCTATCCTGAGTAGTTGCTCCGCCCACGGTAACAGCTCCGTATTCAGGATTACTTGAGCCTTCATCACGGCTTCAAGCCCCTTCACCACGCTTGGCTTTGGTGTGACACCGTGCTTCGCCAGTACGTGCGCGGCCGCATACCCTATTTCCTGCTCGACCGGCCCCTCAAGCGACCATGACTTCATGGCGTTACCTACGCTCTCCATGCTCGCGTCGCTCACCCCGATCCTTAGGAGGTACTTGAGGATCGATGACCTGAGGGATTCCCGGAAGTCCTTGGACTCGGCGTAGAGTACGCCACCGTAGTCTATTAGTAAGGCCCTCGCTCTCCGCCCACTCAATGCGGTTACCTCTGGGACGCTGGTGACGCCTCCCACGACCCATTAACCATACCTTTACTTTACCCTGCGCTTAAGGTTCCTCGCTATCCAGTCACCGTTAACGGTCTCCAGGAACGCCTTGAGGAGCTTGGCCGCGTTTGCCGCGTCATTGAGGTTGAGGGTCTCCGCTGGTGAGTGCACGTACCTCGTCGGCACGGATATAGTCCCTGCGGGAACGCCGTCCTTAGTGAGCTGTATTATTGAGGCGTCCGTGGTCCCTCCCGTGAGCACCTCCAGCTGGTAGGGTATGCCTTCACGCTTCGCCACCTCTATTAGTAGGTCCCTTATCGCTGGGTGCGTTATGAGTCCCGTGCCCTTCCTTCCATCCATGACCTTTATCGCTGGCCCCTTCCCTATCCTGGTTATGTAGTCGTGCTCCTCGACGCCGGGCATGTCTGAAGCTATGGTCGTGTCCAGAGCTATGCCTAGGTGCGGCGTTATGGAGAACGCCGCTACCCTAGCTCCCTTAAGCCCTACCTCCTCCTGAACCGTGGCTACAGCGTACACGTCGACCCCATGCTCGCCCAGCAC
>JALVVU010000087.1 GCA_027023255.1 Desulfurococcales archaeon | reverse complement strand
AGCTGGAACTTCGTGTTCCAGTAACCTGGTGGGTACACATAGTCCTTGAACCACTTCATCACTAGGGTTCTTGAGTTGGGGTTGTATGAGTCCACGTAGAAGGGTCCGTTGCTTATCATTGCGTTACCGTGTTCTTGAATGAACTTTATGCCGTTCTCATATTCCGTCACGGAGTAGCCGGTTAGGCCTGGGAATGTCGTTATGTACCTAGGCACGAACTTCTCATTCATTAGCTTCTCCATAGTATTCATTACGTCTTTCGCATGTGTTGGGTTAATGAAGCTTATACCAACGGATTGACCTTCTCTAGTGGTCCAGCCGTAGGGAAGGGTGCCGCCGGTTGGCTTTATGGCGTGAGCTACTAGGTATTCAGCTGCGTCCATCACGTACCACGGCATGTCTGGCCATATAACTACGGACTGGGCTATTAGTGATGGCGTTACGTCTAGGTATGATGTGTAAATTGCTATGGTCGTGCTGTTGATTATCTTAATGCCCTTTATTAATGACATTGTGTAGCCCATACTCTGAGCTATCTCCGGGTCATAGTATGGGTCGGTCACGTTATTCTTACTGTCATCGTGTGACCACTCCCAGTAGAACCCGTACCAGTAGATCACATCGGCTAGAGTTATTGGGTTGCCGTCGTGCCACTTCCCTAGGTTAAAGTTGACTATTACCTCAGCATTAACTTTCTTCCCTGCATAAGGTGACTCTACCCACTTCTTCACACCTATGCTTGAGTTGTATACGTACGCGTCATTTGGTACGGTTACGTTGTAAAGTACCTTGAAGCCCTTCACCCTTATAGGTACGGGCATACCCGTTATTGGGGAACTATAGAACGCAAAGTCCCTAACCTGCCTGCCCATTAGCTCGCTATAGACGTCAGTGAAGCCAAGTACAGGGTTCCACGCACTCATGAATAGGGCGCCCTGGGCCGAGTATTCCATTATGGTTGCTTTACCGTCAACAGTCTTTAGGGTCCTTAGGGCCCACATATTCCAAATACCGGTAGCTACGCCAGGAACTAGTTGCACTACCCTGTCCCTATTCACTGGAGCGAACTCCCAGTTCTCGGTTACGAAGACTCTCGGCGACTGCTGCACGCCCATCAGGAGTAACTCCTCGATCTCCTTCCACAGTTTACCCTCGGTCTTTTGCGTGAATGAGCCGTAATTCAGGTCGTAACCTAGCTTGTACATCGTTGCATTCCACCAGTACCAGAACGTAGTCATCATGGTATTAGGTCCGTAACCCCATAGTGGGCCATAGAAGAACGCTACATCGTACCTAGCGTATATTGCTGGCTCCTCACCCATGCTTACCCAACCTTCTGTGTACAGGGTCCATACAACGTTACCAATCCTAGATGATGTCTTAACTAAGTTATTCCCGTATATCACTGGGGTAACTACTGATCTGCTTCTCTCAATCCTGACCACCTTTAGGTTCCAGTACCGCTCAATCCAGTTAGCTACCTGCCTACCCACGTAGAGCCTTTCGTCTTCAATCCTTATTACAAAGTATACCGTTATCGGCTCTTTACTCCCGTCGGGCTTAACGAAGTACCAGAATTTACCGGTAGGTGATGATTTGTCAGGCAACAGGACAAGCATCATATGATATTTCTTTAAGGTCTCGTTAGCCTGCTTCATAGCCTCCATAAATAACTTTACTGCCTTCTCCTTGTTACCTGAGGGAGTAAGGCCTAACTCGCTATAGATGTACTTTAACTTCGGATAGGCTGGATGGGATGGCGTTATGCATCCTAAAGCTGGTGCTGCGCTACCGCCGTATATCGTCCTTATTATTAGGTCCCTGTCTATCAGGAAGTTAAGAGCGAACCTGACCTTCCATAACGCGAATGGATTGAAGTGAAGGTTAGCATAGTTCTTTATGTCCGTTATGTTTACCCAGTTACCCTTAGGTGGGTTCCAATATACGAGTCCGGGGATTTGCTGACCCTTATATGAGACTTTATGGAGCTTAACCTCGCCGGGGGCGTTAGGATCTATTACGTTAGCTGCTGGGTTAATTCCTATGTCCACGAACGTGGATGCCGACCTTATTAGCTTTAACTTACCAAGTACTGCAGGATCTAAGCCTTGATACTGAGGTAGTGGGGATGACCAAGCAAACACGTCGGCTTTACCGCTGGCTACGGCAAGTATCGCAGCTTCTCTGTTGAGGCTGACCTTCCACGTTATTTCAGTTACAGGCTTCCCTGAGGGGGTCTGCGCCGAAGCTCTGAAAGCAGCAACTGGGATTACAGACACAGCGATCAGTACCAGTATTAGAAGGGGCACAATTATTTTCCTGTTCATAAGGTCACCTCATATATTGATGAATTGCCATCCTTTTTAAGTATTACTTAAAAGTGTTCTTTGAAGCGTCTACAAAAGTGTAATAAAACATGATAATACCTGAATAAAAATTTACTTAGACGGTATAAACTCACTATGCATAGTCAAAAGTTTTCGACTTGTTATACGAAAAATTCTCTTCTTACTAACGATTGCATATTATTGAGCTAGCATAAAATTGTCGCGTTAATCTCAATACCCTTTATATTGTTGTTAACTCACTATTCGTTTGAGGCGAAGATTTTGTATCCCGTAAGGAGATCCAATAAGCCACCATACATATACTGGAAGAAGCTCGTGGTGATCGGGCTCGCGCTGTTAGTGATTACCATACCCCTAGCAATAATGTCCACCAAGATAAACTATACAACAGAGTTCGTAGAGCATGGTTCAATAGTTGCCGGAGAAAGAATACCTAAAAACATACCTCCTGCTGAGGCGCTAGCGGGTGTGGAAACGTTCGTGACTAACTTAACGCTTAAGGTGTCTGGCTGTAACTTAAGGTACGTCAATGTAACGATATATGGCACGAACAAAAGCTTCATTGCCGAAGTACGTAAAGGCGTGGCATCCCTCACGGTACCTGGTGCTGAGTTCCTTAGCGTCATCGTACCCGAGGAATGTAACATTACGTATACCTACGTAATAATTAAGTTAAGTAGACCCTACTCTGCATTAGCATTCATCTCCGCCCTCACCTCGATTGCGGGAGCTGTTACAGGTGTGCTCGGCACAATACTCTTCATAAAGCAAAGACATCTTATGAAGGCAGAGGAAAAGTATCTTTGAAGCCGTAATGCTTCATTAATTAGCCCCCTACTCACATATACCTTTGGATGATGAGGTGGGCAGCCTTAGACGGCTAAGGATGAAGACCACCAGTTCACTCTGACAACGCTTTAATGGTGTAGGGATTACTTTCAGTTAAATTATACCGGGGCGCGTGAAGGCAGGCGATGGGATTGAACCGAGAGTACAGTGAAGCTATGTACTTTTATTAAGTGGGCTTGATTAAGTGAAAACTAAATTATTATACCTAATTCTTGGTTACCAGGGTGTACTCTGCGGTGATTCCCTAACACACCCTAGCTCCTTTAATTTTTCGTAAATGCTGTAGACTGCTTTCTGTACGTCCTCTTCGCTTTTAGCGCCGGTTATTACCATCTTACCGCTACTGAATATCAGTAGCACAACCTTCGGTTCCTTCATGCGGTGGATTAGTCCGGGGAACTGCTCAGGTTCGTACATCGTGTTGGGGAGGAGGTATGCGGCCTTCTCAAGATCTATTTCCACGCCTAGGTTCGCGGAGGCCACGATGTTCTGGATCTGTATCTTGGGCTTACCCACTATTATTATGCCGTGCCTGACGAATATCCTCATAATGTGTTTGAAGCCCTTGATTAGCATCTGAGTGCTCTTTGCGCCCGTGACGACCATCTTGCCTGAGTTAAATATTAGGGCTGTGAGCCTAGGGCTTTCAAGCCTGAGTATGAGGCCCGGGAATTCCTCCGGGTCGTACTCTATGTTAGGCACGGAGCGGGCTATGGCGTTTAAGTCTAGTTTCTGGTCAAGCGTGACTGTTGCTACTATATTCTCAATTTTGATTATGGGTTTAATCTCCACCTAAACCCCCTTTTAAAGGGGGCAGAGGGGTTTTTAAGTAATTTTAGCTTAGTAACGCACGTCTACATGAAATCTAGGAACTCTGAAAGCGGGGGTAGCTCGAATAATCCCACCTCCTCGTCAACTATCACAGGCCTCACACTCTCAAGGTCGGCATTCTCCTTAAGTATTGGCGAGAGGTAAGTGCTCCGATCAAGCGTTATCCTCGACCCTGTCTGGTACGCACCGACTGCTGGGAGAGTTAGGAAGTCCCTACCATCCTCTAGCTTACCTACTAGGAAGCATGAAAACTTGCCTATGGTACCTATAGAGTCCTTGAGCGTTATGCTGGGGTGCTCATGCCCGAATATCAGTATCTCCCACTCATCGCTCTGAATCTCGTTAAGGGGTCTATGCCCGTGAACTATTAAGTACTTCCCCAGCAACAACTCGTTAACTATCTCGAAGGGAAACCTCCTCTTCAGTAAGGGCAAGTAGTTATCGTGGTTCCCCCTAACGACTATAACTTCATTAACCTTAGGGAGGAGGTATGTGAGTACCTCACTTAATTCCCTCCTCTCAGCCCTTCCCAAGCCTGAGAACCTGTGTTTGAAGTCCCCGGCTATGACTACCTTATCCACGTCAACTAAGTTAAGGGACTCTTCAAGTATCCCTAGGACCCTCCTTAACTGGAACGCCGGTATGAAGACCCCTTTCTCAGCCATCTCTTCCTCGAAACCTATGTGGGTGTCCGCTAGGATCAGAACCCTTAGCTCTCTTAAGTAAATTACCGGCAGCTCAGCAACCACCTCAACGCCTGGCAGTAACTCCATTGACTACCCTCATACTATGAAGGGTAAGGAATTAAATCAGGTTTACCTGTAGTTTACCTTGGATGATGTAGCTTACAAGGGGTGAGCGATGAACGCAGAACCCGCGGCTGACCATTCCTTCACAAACCTCCTGTGACTTCAATTATTTCCCCGTTAAGAAGTCCCGCCATCTCAGCAACACTTAACACTACATTAACCACGTCCTGTATGGGTACCGCCCTCCCTGCCGGCACGCTTTCCTCTATGCAGGCCCGAAGCTTCCGCGGTATGTGATCCCCTTCAACCCACCCTAACGCTATCCCAACAACATGTACGTTACTCGGCAACCTGCTTGGGGCTGAGCGAATCAGTGCGTGCACGCCGGCGGACGCCGCTAGGTATGGTAAGGATGGTTTCAGCCCGCAGTAAACATCGGGTCCTCGAAGTGGTGTGGCGTCGGTCAGTACTACTATAGTGCCTCCATCCTCCCCCATCCATGTGGCGAGCGCCTCAATAATGCGTATATGGACGGCGAGGTTAAGTGTGAGTACCGACAACACGTTCTGCTCGGTCGACTCACTGGATCTAGTGTCGTCGTAAATGCCAGCACTAATTATTGCTGTACTGGGAGCTCTCTTTGCTATAGCCCTTACCTTGTTTATGAAGGCGTCTATACCTTCCTTGAGGAAGTCGTGTTTCACTATGTAGGTTTTTGACTTAGGTGAAGACCCCTCCACTTCTTTCAGCACGTCACAGTTCTTATTACATTGAAGTATTAGGTCACACCCTATGCTAGCTACTCTCTTTGCTATCACCCGTCCGATCTTCCCTGACGCACCCACTATTAACACCGGTCCCTTCATGCCTTACGCTCACCGCATGTGCTCGAGGGCCCTGACGAGTATTATGCCGTATATGGGTGCTGTTAATGGGTCGGTGTGTAACCTTACTTCCTGCACCTTAACTGATGTTGTGAGTGGTAGTGACTTTATTTGCTTCAGTGAGTATTCCTCAACGTCCGTGCTGATTATTAGCACTTTCCCCGTGAATATGGAGATCTGCGGCACTGCTTCCGGTTCTACGAGGTATCTGCCGGCGCGTGCGTGGTTGGAGTATGCTATCGCTTCGGCTGCCCCCCACATAGTTGGTGACGCGGTAACTATGGTTGGGGTCCTTACGAATTCCCGCACATTGTTTAGGGTGTCCGCGTACTCCTCTAAGAGATCCTTAATTATGGGTCTTACGTTCGAGGCTTCCCTGCCGAGCCTCTCTAACCTTATCCCTTTGGACTCGCCGAACTCCGCTATCGCTCTCGCGACCAGGGTATGCGTAGTCAGCAACCAGTCATCGGTATTTAGGTTGACGATTGCTGTGTTTTCGGGTATTCTGAAAGATATTATATCAGGTAACTCATGTTGAGTAACTATCATTACCTTGTGTCCCGTCCACACGAGTTGCTCGATTAGCATTGCTAGGGTGTTTAACCCCGCATCCGACGCGAAGATTATTACCCCTGCCTCATGACCTTCGTCGTAGGGCGCGGTATAGTACATTAGGTCCTGTGGGTGCATCCAGTCGCTATTCACTGCTGTTAAGCTACTCAGTACTAGGGAAGAGTATCTGGCGGGAGAGCTGTATGGGCCTGCGTAGGTTAGTATTAGCTTCTGACTTACCTCCCTGATGAAGTTTCCCAGCTCCTGAACTGCCTCATCACGTATCGCGTCGAGGGCTCTGCTAACCTTCCTCTCTACCTGCGTCACTACACCAACGCGTTCTTCAGGCTCTCCTCGCAAGCACATCCCACCTTCTCTCCTTCCTTCGGGATCTTCGGTACTGCGTCAAGGATTAGTTTCTTAGCCTTAGCTACGTTCTCAGCCATTACCCGGGCGACCTCCTCAGCCGTTACTGGGTGGTCTGCCCATACATCGTAGTCCGTCACCAACGCTATTGTGGCGTAGTGCATGCCGGCTTCCCTAGCTAGGTTTATCTCAGGCACTAGCGTCATCCCTATTATGTCTGCCTTGAAGACATCCTTCCAAATTCTCGACTCGGCCCGGGTAGAGAACCTTGGTCCCTCTATGCATACGTACGTGCCCTTACCATGGTACCTTATGCCCAGCGACTCCGCTGACTTAGCTAGGATCGATCTTAACGTTGGGCAGAAGGGATCAGCCATACTCACGTGCGCGACTACAGGGCCGTCGAAGAACGTGTACTCCCTTGACTTAGTCATGTCGATGAATTGATCAGGGAACACGGTGTCCCCTGGCCTGTAGTCTTCCCTTAGAGACCCTACCGCGCTGACCGCTATGACCCACTTGACGTCTAAGCTCTTGAGAGCCCAGATGTTAGCCCTGTAGTTTATCTTGTGGGGAGGTATCTTATGCCCTCTCCCATGCCTTGGTAGGAAAGCTACTTTCCTTCCGGCGAGCCACCCTACGATGAGGTTATCTGATGGGAGCCCGTAGGGCGTGTAAACCTTGTATTCCTTAGCGTCCTCAATTACTTCAGGGTCGTAGAGCCCGCTACCACCTATGATACCTACCTCAACACCTTTGACAGGGGGTTCAATAAGCATTTAACGCACCCACGCTTCCTTCCTCTCTAACCTAATTAATCAATATTCCCTACCTCTGAGGGTAAGGGCCTCATAATTTTTCCCTATATGTCGACAACATAGCTTCTTCCTCGGGGATAAGGTATGGTGGACATCAAGAAACATTACTTCAGGCGTGACGTCGCAGAGGAGATCTTCAGGTACTCTAGGATGAGGTGGGCTGCGCTTGAGGGGCGCTTAGGGAGCGGGAGAGTGTTCATCAGGTACAGGAATAACGTCCCCCTCCACTTCACGTCACCCGAAGACGTTTCTTCGACGATCGTTAGGTACTCCGGGATAGGTGTTAGGACAATCTACGTGACTGCTGCTGTATGGAGATCCCTTAAGAGCAAGGGTGACGTTGAGCATGAGGAAAACATCGTGAAGTACACACCCTTCTGGGACGTTGACCTAGTCAGCGGTGAGTGGAGGGCTGCCCTAGCAGCGGCTGAGGCTGTGGTGAGGGTTCTTGAGGACGAAGGTGTTTCTGAGAGCGTGTACCTGCTGTGGAGTGGGAGGGGTGTGCATGTTCGAGTGAATGAGAACGCGTTAAGTGATGACCTTCTTGAGGAGCTGAACATCGCACCAGTCGATGCGGCATTCGCGATAGTTGAGTACGTGCTCCGCAAAGGCTCTGAAGCCATAAAGGGTGCTGCGAAGCGTTTAGGAGGCGAGGTTAAGGTTGAGAACTTAGTTGATGCTAAGCGGGTCTTCACCGCCCCACTTTCACTGCATAGGGAACTGGATCGCGTTGCTGTGTGCTTCACGCCTGACGAGTTAAGTTCATTCACGTTGGAGTGGACTAGTCCGAGTTCCTTCAAGCATAACCCATGCTGGGGCAAGCACTACGTTGGCGAGCTGGATGACCTCTTAAGGAAGGCACTGAGGGAAATTGACTTGAAAGCGAAGAGGCATGCCACCATAGCTACGAGTCCTGAAGCTCTCGCTAGGAAGGCACGTAAAGCCCCTCAGCCCCGACCCGTACCTAGGAGGGTGGGAAGGTTTCAGGTAATGGGCCTACTTCAGGCAGCACGTTACTACCTGCTCTACGGCGACTTAGAGAAGGCGAAATCCTTCGGCCTGAATAGGGCGATATTCTACGCGTGGGCGAAGAAGAGGGGGCAGGTCGCGGCGAGAAAAGCCTACGGCATCAGCCCTTCAGTACGTGCTAGGACATCCTCTAAGGGAAGGGAGGGCGTTAAGCTCGTCGAGGCAGCTGGTGAGGAAGCGTTTCAAGCACCGTCAGGGTTCTTCACAATGGGTGGGGAGGAGCAGAGGCCTGAGGACTATGACAGGCAGATCGCTGGGAAGATCGAGGGTGTCGTTCCCTATGAGAAGGCGTGGGAAGCAGCTCTAAAGTACCTTAGGAAGTTCCCCAAGCACGTATTGCTTGACCCAAGGAAGTTCTACGAGAAAGTCTACAAGCCCGTTAGGGACGACTTCAACGCCGTACTGGAGGTCCTTAACGAGAGCGAAGATAAAGGTGAGGAGAAAGGGGGTGAGCGAAGAGAGGAGCCCGAGAGAAAGGAGGAGAGCAAACCCAGCAAACGTGACGGCGGCTTACTCAGATTCATGAAGAGAAGCTAGTATGCAACCTAGTAAACAAGTAAGTATGTAAGCTTTTAAACGCGCTCGCGAAGACCAAAGCAAGGTGTTTAGAACGAGAAAAGCGGTATTCATCATAGCTGTGTTAGCACTCTGCGCGGCGATCGCCGCCGCGCTCTATTATCAACCACTGATCCTGAGGAAACCGGTAACCACCACCTCAACGTCAACAGCAAGTACCCCGCAAACCCAGCCCGCAACACCCACCACGTCAACAACTGCAACTACATCAACACAAACACACACAACATCCGCAACCACCAGCACTGCTGGGGAAGGAGGTAAGAAAATATCCCTAACAGATCTTTCCACACCTGATAAGCTCCTATCAACCTTCAAGCACGTTAAGGTCTCCGTCGACGTGATAAACTCTTCAGGTAAAAGAACCCACGTCTCAATATCCTTCAGCATAGTTCCCGGCGAAACAATAAATAATGAGGATACCTTAAAGCTAATACTCAACGTATCATCAGAGAACGAAACAGAGACAGGGATACTGTGGATCAGCAAGAACTACAGTAGTGTACTGAAGCTACAGATGCCTAACGGCAAGTCCCTAGTCGGGCCGCAAGCAAACATGTACGGCATGATGATACTACAGCAACTAAACGCATACCTACTAACCACTGGAAACCTAGGGCACCTCACAATAACCCTCGACACAAACGGAAAATACACAACCTCACTAACCGGCTGGGAAGTAACTAATGTGAAACACACCACCCTTAAAGTAGGTGGGAACACCTACGAAGGCTACGTAATCACACTCAAAAACATAAACGACACGAACTCCTCCGCCAAGATAATGGAGGTAGGGATAGCCAAATTAAGCCCGAACCTCTGGTACTACAGCTACATCCACTTAGAACTAAAGAATGGTGGCACAGCATCCTTCAAAGTCGACGAAATAGAACTCAACCCTTAAAACTAACTAATACATTAACCACTAAGTGTTTTATGAGTAGAAAACGCTTCTCTACCCACCCATCCTGTAAATGGGGTGCTCCACCAGCATCACGCCCTCGGCAACGAAGGCTCCACGTCCCCCACGATAACCTTACCTCGCCTTCTTTGCTTTCTTAACTGCTAGAATTATCCCTGCTATTACTGCGAAGATTACTGCGTAGGTGTATGGAGGTATTCGATTATTTGTAGTGCTGTTGGCGTTGATTAGGTGTGGGTAGTTGCTGTATAGCGCTAGGATCACTATTGACGTTGTTTCAACGTTTCTGTCACTTACGCTGAAGTCTGGTGTGCCGTTTCGCATGACGTAGTTTGTATGTATTCCTCCGCTGGCAGGGTCTTGAGCCTTTGCTATTACGGATAGCATCTCTTTTATTATTGGCCAGTACTTCGCGGGTTCGCCGAGGGCTTTAAACGCATATATGGCTAAGGCTAGCTTATATATGCTATATTGTCCTGACTCCTTTGTTGCTTTATCATTTATGCCGTTGCCGTCCCACATTTTCATGGCTTGCTTAAATAGATCCTCCGCTCTAGCTCTATTTCCCTTTATTAAACTGTTGATTGACTCCAGAAGTAACCAATCAGCGTACTCTTTCCAGTCACTTAATGTCTGACTATCTGCAACCTCAGCTATAATTGTCACGTTCCCAACACGTCCTATGATTATGTTCATCCTAGTTGAAGGTACGTCAGGAATCGCTGTCCCTGTTAGCACCTCGTACCTTCCTGTTCTCAGATAATTACTATACTTGTTCATTAGAGTTGCCAGTACCGCGTTAGCTAGCTTGTTTTCCCCGCAGACGGCTAAAGCTCTAGCTGCTAGTACATTATCGTTCACATAACTCCTGCTATAATCCGTGACCCAATGACTGTAGGCTGCCCTGAGCAGACCAGCTTCTGGAATGTACTGATTTCTGAGAAACATGCATGCCTTACTAAGATTAATCACGTCATACCCACTATACGCAAAGCAAACTAGGGGCGTACATGCAGGCACCACAATTAGAACTAAGAAAAACGCTTTCCTCATTATCCTTACCCTAGCCACTTCATTCATCATTTAACTAGAACATGTTTAAAAGTATCACAGTGTCAGCAACCTACAGTAGGATCTCCTACCTCATCATCATTCTCATTGAATACTCTGAAGAGTTACAGCTGTTTTAATGCTAAATCTCCATTAACGCTACCTAATGATTTGAGTGAAGGTATGGATTGGTGGGGAATTTGAACCGTGCAGGCCTCCGCCATCGAGGCCTCAACCTCAGCAGGCGTAGAGATAGACCATAGAGTTTACTCGGTCACCTGGTAGCTGATGAGGTGGTGAAAGCCGTGTTCCTGAGATGACGTGCAAGTAAGGGAGAACCTCTGAAAAATACCTGTAAGCGGTACGTGAAGTACTTATCGAAGTAACTCAATACCAAGTAGCAAATGATCTGTTTTCGCTTGGAAGTCCCTGAGAGATCAGGCAAAGCAATTCGTACTTAAAGGTGCCGACAGTGGATGAGGTCCTCAATACTCTGAAGTCCGCTTGCTCAGCCTTCAATGAACCGTGCCTCATTTACAAGCTACTTACTGAATCCGCTAGTTAGGCTGGGGTAGTTAAGATGCTTAACGAGTTCGATAACGTAAAACTCCAGCGATATAGCAACTTCTACACGTACGCTCTAGGCTCTATTCAAGGCTTTCTGATGAAGTGTTAGTCATTCACAGCAACCCAATGGTAAGCGCCTTAGTCCGGCTAAGACAAACTTATATCAAGTTGTGGGAAGCATTTTCTATATTGGGGAACTGATTTGGGGAACGCGGGTTACGTAGCCCTAGCCGTAGTCCTGACCGCCGTGATCACGGTAGCCTTGATGCCCGTGCTGGGCAACGTGCCGGTCATCGACCGCTTCGTGCCCAAGGCGACGGTGTGGAGTACTTCGACCGTGACTAGGTCTGTGACCGTTACGAGCACGTCGACCGCCACGTCGGTGGTGACCCAGCGTTTCACGGAGACGGCGACGGTCACGAGGGTGCGGACTACCACCGCCACGAGCACGGCGTGGAGGACGGCGACGGAGACGACCACCCGAACCCTGACCGAGACCGAAACCTCTACGATAACCGAAACCGTGACCGAGACCGTGACTAGGGCGGTGCCCCTCCACGACTACTGGGAGGGTAGCGACGCGGGGAGGGTGCTGGGTCTGATCGAGCACGCCAATAAGTCCGTCGTAGCCGTCATCACTCTGGGGAGCTTCTGGACGTGGAACGACGTCGCCTACGGGTGGCTGGTGAGGTACGCGTCCGCACTCATCAACGACTCCCATAGGGGGATAC
>JALVVU010000086.1 GCA_027023255.1 Desulfurococcales archaeon | reverse complement strand
GTGCACGCGGTCTCCAGCCTTTTAAGGTATTAACGCTTCCAACCCTCACCTGGGGAGTTCTGGTGAGGAGGTTAGTGGTTTACGTTGGGTACGACAAGAAAAGCAGGTCGGTTCTGCGTAGAGTCCGAAGGTACAAGGACTGGTTCGATGAAGTAACCATTGTCCAGATCCCGGAAAGCAGGCAGGCAGTGCTTGACAGGCTCTCAATACCTTCAGTAGTGATTGAGGAGATCAAGTAAGGGTGCCGCACTCCTTCACTCACTTGACTCTATGGTTACGCCTATTCTTCGGTAGGGGCAGTCCTTCCAGTGATTCTCGCAGAGAGGAACCTCATACCTCGTTAAGTATCTTCTCAGGACGTTACATGCTGCTAGGTACGCACCGCTCTCATCCTCCTCAACAACGAAGAACTCACAACCTGACTTCGGGCATTTCTTCAGTGAATGTATGAGTAGCAGGGGCCTCCCATACCTACCGCTTCTCCTCCTAACACCCTCCTCCTCTCTCCTTACCTCCGCCCTCTCCCTATAGAAGGGACACTTCTTGTATACGGCCTCACTACCCAAACAAACAGCGTTTATGACGGGGTCGCTTGAAGGCTCGCCTAATGCGGGAGAGTGACAATAACCGTCTTGGTACCAAGGGCATGGCAAGACTAACACCCAGTAAGAGGGGAGGTTAATAACTTATAAGCTGTAAACCCAGTAGGCTATAAGGGTTTAAAAATGAGTGGCGAGAGAGACC
Organism: Desulfurococcales archaeon; assembly: GCA_027023255.1. Lineage (GTDB taxonomy): Archaea > Thermoproteota > Thermoprotei_A > Sulfolobales > NBVN01 > WAOL01. The sequence goes on along the minus strand of JALVVU010000086.1, from coordinate 2,210 downwards.
TTGATCCTAGTAGGCGGCTCGGGTTGCAGGTGGTTTACGAAGACTCTGAGGTCGTCGTGGTAAGGGCGCCAACAGAGGATCAGCTTGTAGATATATTGACGGACTTGCTTAGGGACAGGCCAATGTCAGTTAAGGAACTCCATTCATTCCTTTCAGGACTAGCAAGCGAGGATAAGATACGAAGGGCCCTAACAAGGCTAGTCAATGAAGGAAGGGTGTACGTGCTTGAGGACGGGAGATTCACTATAGTGGGTCTAGAATAAGAGAAATACTACGGGGAGTCGATGGCGACGAAAACAGTTTTCTAAGAATGATGATAGAATATTTGATGCAGGAGGAACCCGTATAAAGGCGCAATTTATTAATAATCTGTACTCCCTTACCTTATTAGACATGTGTTAGAGGAGGTGATATCCCATGAGCTCCCGAATAAGCGAGGAAGAGCTGAACAAAATGCTTTCAACCACGGCGCCCGCTAAGGAGAAGGCGGACCCGAAGAAGAGATGGATAGACAGAATGCTTAGGTCAGCTAAGAAGTACCACAAGATATGCCCATACTTCGACAAGAAGACCGGTAACTGCTTCATAAAGCAGCTGAAGTTCACCAAGAACACCAGGTGTGACAGGGACGGCAGGTTCGACGGTTGCCCAGTCTTCGTTGAATACCTCGAGGAGAAGTACGAGTGGTTTAAGTCATCAGGTCAGACGCCTCCCGTGGACTTCAGGGACCTCACGATGTTCGTGTAAGCGTGCTGGCGAACACTTCGGACACTATGGTGATGCTTATTGACGACTGCCGACCCCTACAGGGACTTACTTAAAACGATAGCTGAGTCCATATCCAGGGAGTTCTCGCAATCACTAGGTACTGACGTGCCACCAGACCTCATCGTAAGAGTGATCGAGGAGCCGCCGCTGAGAAAGTTTGGAGACCTAGGCATACCCGTGCCTAGGCTGTCTAAGGAATTGAGGCTGAAGTTCCAGGAAGTTGCTGCGTCGGTTGAGGCTGGCTTAAGGAATGTCAACGTAATAAGTAAGGTCACGCGTGTAGGGCCTTACGTCGACGCCTTCATAGACGCAGAGAAGTACGCGTCCAAAGTCCTCGAGTCGCTTAAGGGACTTGGCGAAAATTACGGGGTGCCGAGAGTTGAAGAGCCGCAAAAGATCGTTGTAGAGTACGTCTCAGCGAACCCTGTCCACCCGCTCCACATCGGTTCAGGGAGGAACGCAGCGATAGGTGACTTCATCTACAGAATCCTAAGCATGGCGGGCCACAACGTTGAGCGTAGGTATTACGTCGACGATATGGGTCTTCAGGTGGCTTACCTAGCGTACGGTTACCTCAAACTAGGTAGGCCGAACCCGCCTGAAGGAATGAAGCCGGACAAGTACTACGGCCTAATCTACGCCGCTACCGCAACTATAGTAGACCTACTCGAAGCCAAAAAGAAGGTCGAGGCACTGAAGGAGAAGGGTGGACAGGAATACAGTGATGCGTTAAGGGAACTTGACTCCCTAATGGGTGACTTAGCGAGGATAAGAGAGAGAATACCCGAGGAGGTTGACAGGCTAATAGAGGAGATATCAAAGGACGAGGATCCGAAAGCTTCCATAGCTATGTTAATGCGCAACTATGAATTCGGCAGTGAGGAGGCGCAGGTGATGCGTGAGGTCTCAGAGAAGGTTATGGAAGGCATCAAGGAGACCTTAACTAGGTTAGAGATTAACATGGACGTGTGGGACTGGGAAAGCGACTTGGTCCGGGAAGGGTTAGTTCAGAAAGTTCTTGAGGAGGCGAGGAAGTCAAAGTACTTCACAATCCACAGAGGGGTGCCTGCTCTAGACTTCAAGGAACTTCTCAAGGATAAGGACTTGCGCCGCAGGTTAAGAATACCTGAAGGACTGGAGATACCTCCATTAATACTCATCAGGTCTGACGGAACGACACTCTACACGACTAGGGACATAGCCTATACCCTAAAGAAGTTCAGGGAAGCTCAAGCAAAGAAAGTGTACAACGTGATCGCTATAGAGCAAACGCTACCGCAGGCTCAATTAAGGCTAGCCCTCTACGCCCTCGGACACAAGTTCGAGGCAGAAAACACCATTCACTACTCCTACGAAATGGTTAACCTAGTCGGCGCCTCAATGGCTGGCAGGAGAGGCAGGTACGTCACCGTAGACGACCTCCTAGACCAGATGAAGGAGAG
>JALVVU010000085.1 GCA_027023255.1 Desulfurococcales archaeon | reverse complement strand
CCTCGAGGAAACTTACGTCCGCACACGATGCACTCCAGCTTCTCAGTCATTAACGGCACCACATCCTTATTTGCTCCAACAACATTTTATCTCTTCAGAGCGGGGGGTTCAGTGAAGTTGGATGGGAGGAACAGCGTAAGCGCGGATACCGTAGGGAGGTGCCTCGAGCTTTTCGGTGAGTTAGGGGTAGTTCCATTTCCGCATCAGGTGGTGGCGTCGGAAGCAATAATTAGTGGGTATAATGTGGTGATCTCCGCCCCAACGGGTAGCGGTAAGACTGAAGCCGCTGTCGTGCCGATCCTAGCGAAGATGCTGGAGGAGGGGGTTAAGCCCGTAGCGCTACTATACATCACGCCCCTCAGAGCATTGATTAATGACCTCACGAAGAGGCTGAAGAGGATCTTCGAGCCCCAAGGCTTCGTAATTGCTAGGAAACACGGCGATATTTCGGCAAGAGAGCGGAAGGAGAGGCTCAGAAGGGTGCCGCACGTCCTGATAACAACACCTGAGAGCCTAGAAATAGACTTAGATATGTCACCAATAATCCGTAATTACTTGAGGAACGTTCGGTGGGTCGTCATAGACGAGTTACATGAAATAGCCACCGCGAAAAGAGGGCTTCAACTGGCAATACTGCTTGAACGACTACGCCGCATATCCGGGGACTTCCAGGTAGTTGCCTTATCTGCGACGATGCCTGATCCGTTAGGTATGCTTGAACCTTTTCTTGGTTCCTCCAAGCGCAAGGTCAAGGCCGTAATTGGAGGACGCAAGAGGTACTCCATTAAGGTCATACGTGATCAGGACCTGAAGACCGCGCTGAGGAGCGTCGTATCACAGTACAAGGGAGAGAAAGTGATAATATTCGTTAACTCGCGTAGCCTAGCCGAAAGGATACATAGCTACCTAAACGACCTCTCAAGAGTAGCGGTACATCATTCCTCAATCTCCGGCCGCAGCAAGGAAGAAATAGAGCATAAGTTAAAGGAGGGCGGAATAGATGTTGTAGTCGCGACGAAAACCCTGGAACTTGGCGTAGATGTGGGTAACGTTGATCGAATAGTGCATGTCGGGCCCCCAACATCCGTTACGTCGCTACTCCAGCGCGCTGGACGTGCAGGCCATGCCATAGGTAAAGTTAGTGAAGCCATAATCGTGACGGACAACGACCTTGATTACGTACTCTCGCTAGCGGTGAAGTCCTTAGCTGAGAGAGGCGTACTTGAGCCACCATCTAAACTGCCTTGCTTCATAGACGTAGTCGCTAGGGAAGCCATAGGATGCGCACTAAGTAAGGAAGGAATCAGCGTGAGCGAGTTCCAATCAATAATCCACTCCATTCTGCCCTGCAGGGACATCGACGTCAGGAATATCATAGAGCTACTTGAAGACAAAGGCATTATAAAAACAGTTAATGGCAAACTAAGCCTTGGGGGTTACTTCTTCAAGCTATGGAGTAAAGAAGGTGCTGGCGGCGACATAAGGAAGTTCTTCTCGCTAATACCGAACAACGACGAAAAATTCACGGTGAAGGTCGGCGACAGGGAGATAGGGAGCCTCGACACGGCCTACGTAATGAAGTACCTGAGGCCATGGGATAGGGTCAAGATAGGGGGCAAGACATGGGACGTAGTTAATATTGACGTCATTCATAGGGTCGTGAACGTAAGACCAGCTAAGGGCGAGGGCGAGATACCTTCGTGGCGCGGATCCCTATTAAGCTACAGTAACTTAATAACTGAGCACCTCTTCTCATGCCTCTGCGACTGCGAGGCTTGCCAAGCATGCAGCGATGATGTACTCAATGGCGTAAGGACCGCTAATCATGTGAATCCGAAGATGTTCTGCGTGGATGAGAATCACATGCTTCTGGAAAAGTATGAGGACATGACGGTACTTTACGGTCCTCAGGGACATAAGTTCTTTGAACTCCTCGGGTACGTGCTGTCATACATTGCTCTCTCCGGCGGTATGGGCACGGTTAAGCTGAAAGTCTCTCCTGTAGGCATAGCTGTCGAGGCTTTCGAGGAGATCCTTAAGGTAATGAAGGACCTGCCCTTAGAGCCGGACGACCTGATTAAGGAGGCCATAAAGATTTCCCCGCATTTTCAGATGAAGTTGAGGGAGCTGCTACCAACGTTTGCCACTTTAAAGCATCCATTAGTGGTGAGGGAGGCGATCAGGCAAGTGCTTTGGGAGTTTGATAATGGTGCAGGTAACGTGGAGAGGGTGAAGAGATTTCTGCTCGGGGAAATCAGCATTAGACCTGCTTGCGCGAGTGGGCTTTCCTCTATTGCCAAGTTCGTACTTAACGCACCACTGCTTAGACCATGGTATGGTGGCTCATGGCATGTTATAGCGGAAGCGTTACGTGGCATGGCCCTCACAGTAGCAGAGATCTCGGAGATTACGGGCCTACCAGAAAAGTACGTTGAGCGGAAGTTGAAGGCTATGCGCAGGTTTAGGGGGAACCTTCGAGTTGTTTACTTTTACGATACCTTCGATGGGCAGCAGAGGTGGGCGCTAGCCGATGAATTACCTGAGTTAGCGTCCGATCTCTTTAAGGACTGCTTTAACGTCTCATCTAGAACCCCGTACGTTGTTACGGTGTACACCGATAGGTACGACTCGGGGAAGTCAATATTGGTCAGGCTTAACGATAGCTCCATTAACAGGCTAGTCGATGAAATAGATAGCCCTGAAATCTTCAAACTTAAGGTAAGTACGGTCTACGGAAACCGCTCTTTAGTTTACTATAATGTGCCTAAGAAGCTACTGCACCTCCTCATACGAAATGCCGTGGCGTACTTAGAGGGTGTTGGAGGATGCGAGTAATTCTGCGAGTAGAGATAATGGGTATTTCGGAGGGAGGCTTCGTAAAGCTCTACAGAGCCTGCAAAGAACATAACGTCTTTATAAAGTACACTGACCCGGCCTCTAATGCGTTTCATGCAC
>JALVVU010000084.1 GCA_027023255.1 Desulfurococcales archaeon | reverse complement strand
GCCCACTGATTCCATCCATCTCAGTAGTGACGCCTTCGTGTATAATCTAGGGGGTTTCGAGTACGTTCGGACAACGCTTACGCGTTCCACCTCAATGCAGTCACCTTCCTTTAACTCAGGGACACTGGATTCCTTCACGTTCACGTACCTGTATACGTCTAACCATCCCGGCCTAACTATTCTCTGCCCTATTAAGGCGAATGACATATTGCCTAACGACTCGGCTGAAAACACGTAACGGACCGACGCGACCTCGGTAGCGTCATAGAATGTAGCGAGGTACCTCCTTACGATCATTTCATAGATGTTCCACTCCTTAATTCTTAGTTTCTTCCTGGGTAGGTAACCCGTAGGGTATATTGCTGGATGGGCTGGGTCCTCTCTCTTCCCTTGCACAGGCCTTAACTTGTCTTTAGCTAGAATTTTCTCACAGAATGTTGACATGCCTCGCAATCTGCTCAGTGACCTTATTATGCGCCTGTTATCTAGTGTTGGAGGGAGTTTCTGAGAATTAGTTCTTGGGTAACTTATTAGGGATTCTAAGTACAGATTCTCAGCAATCCTTAATGTTTCCGCAGGAGAGATTCCGAAGACCCTCGATGCCTCCATCTGCAGGTCGGGAAGGTTGAAGGGTGGAGGAGGGTTTAATTTCCTTACTGTTTTTTCCACCCTCTGTACTTTCAAGCATTTCGCGTTCCTCACCTTAAGAGCTATTTCCTTAGCTTTCGCTTTAGTTACTGGGCTTGAGAAAAGGTTCTCCAGCTTGTACTTCTTACCATTGATCTTTACAGTTACTGAAACGTTGAATGATATGTCAGGTACGAACGTCTCCCTCTCCACGTACCTGTTGAGGGCCTCGATCAGTGTTGGCGTTTGAACTCTTCCCGCACTAAGTATGAGGAATCTTCCTGAGATAGCCTTATAGAAGTCCATGAGTGCTCTGCTGACATTTATTCCCCATAGCCAGTCAAGCTCATGACGACAGAGCCCGGCTTCCACCATATCAACATCCAGTGACGTGAGGTTCTTGAATGCAGTTAGTAACTCCTCCCTGGTTAAGGAGGAGAACTTCGCTCTCTTTGCGTACGTTGTGTTTCCAAAGTGCTTAATTATTAGGTAACCTATTACCGAGCCCTCTATGTCATAGTCGCACGCGTTAACGTAGTCACGGGCGTTCTTGAAGAGCTTTGAGAGGGTTGAGTAAAACTTTTTTAGAAATGACGATCCTCTCTCTGCCTCCCACCTTGGTACCCAGCGGTACTCAAATACGGGATATCCGCGACCCTCAGACTTTAATGAGAAAAGATGGCCGGCTGATGACGCTACTACATAATACCTCCCTTGAAAATAACCATACCAAAACGGAACACCTGATAACGTTGCTTTCTTCTTAAGCCCTAAGGCAGCAGCAATCTTCGAGGCCGCCCTAGGCTTCTCTGCGATTACCAACGTATAGCCTGGCCTAAGCTTTAGATCAGGCATTTCTACCAGCCTCACAGGGAGGCTGGAACAGGAATGGGGACTGTTAGTACTAGCAACACGATGTATATCAAACCTATCAGGAGTTTATCACGCTTCTTTAACTTGGATAACGTATTCGCCGAACCGTAGTGAGGTCTTAATCCCGTGAGCATGAACGCTATGACTGCGAAGAATCCCAGCCAGCTTAACTGGTATGCTACGAAGGACACAGATACAAGCGATAACGTGGATATCAGGGAGAAGATTCTGTGTATCTTTGCGTTGGTTAATGATCTAAAAACATGCCCCCCGTCCAGCTGACCTATAGGTAACAGATTCGCGAAGTGTATAAGCAGTATTAGGAATGCCGCATATGCCGCAGGATTCATTATGACCACTTTTTCACCGAAGGCCATTAGGTGTGATGCCACAAAGGATATAGCGAGTGTTACTAGCGGTACTATCTGAACAGGCGCCAAGAGCCCATGCTTCATCGCGACCCTAGCTGAGTCCAAGGAAATTGCTGGTGAAGTCACGTATGAAACAGTGAAAAATATCACCGCTAACGTCACTCCAACAAGTGGTCCAGCAATTCCTAAGTATGCTAGATCCCTCATCCTTTTTGGTAAATGACGCATTTGTATTATCGCGCCGAAGGTTCCCAGAGGCGAAATTATAGGTGCAGGTATCGGTAAGGGAAAGGATGCTGGTGTCGACGTCTTCCTAGCAACGAGGAAGTGGCCCAACTCGTGGGCTAGAATCGGGATGAGGACAGCCGCTGTGAAAATTAGTGCACCCATGACAGGGTTAAATAAAGGTACACCCACTCCCAAGGAATAGAGCCTATACACAATATTATTATACGCTACCGTCTGAACGTACCCCGTGACACTAACGGAGAGTATTGTAGCGATGAATAAGACCGTGGCCATGACTCTCTTTCGATCCTTTAATCCTCTAGGATTGAGGAATGCTCGTAGTACGAGAGTTGAACCAGTCTTAGTTAAGATCACGTAATACCCTAGCTCAACCGCCTTGTCGTAAACCCTAGAAAATCCTTCCTCAAGATCTACCCCTGATTTAGGATCCACTATGTACTCAACATAACGTCCCTGCGGATCCCGAACATACTCTGTAAAGTCGAACGACTCGCCAATCACTGCCTCAAGCTCAGCCAACCTTCCAGTCGTTTCAACCTGCTTCTCCAAGACCTCCACCTTACGAGTGAAAGGGCTTTGGCTTACACCTGCTTCTTAATCTTTATGTTAGTATTAAAGCACTAGGTGATCTCGGGACGATGTCCCAGAAGGTACTTCATTTTTATTTAAGTTAAAGCTCAACGAATCCAAAAAGTTTCCTCTCAAGCTCTATTAACTTAGTGACGGGTATTAGCTCCTCTTCCCCGCTTGGTTTTCTACGAACTAAGGTTATTGGTAGGACTCCTCTCCTCAGTTCCTCCTTAGCTATCTCTATGGGATCCTTTGGTAAATTCGTTATGTCAATCAGCGGTATCGCTCCGAGATCCAGTTGCAGAGCTCTGGCAGCAACTATTCGGGCCTTCTCATACCTCGTTAGTTTGAGGGGCCCCGTCCTGACCCCGGCTTGCTTAATTAGGGAAACAATTGTGCTTTTCTCCTTCATACTCGACACTACCTGATTCTACCTGTTTAGGTAATAAAGCATTATGGAAGGTATGTGGATACTGACTCTAAAACATGTTTGGGCTTTTAGTCAAAGTTGAACTTACTTGACTCTTCCTCCTCTCCGCCCTTCTTGCCTTTCTCTTCCTCTTTCTTAAGCGGCGTGGCGGCTATTATGTCGTCAACCTTTAGTATTGCTGCTGCCGCCTCCGTTGCTGCCTTTATTACCTGTTTCTTCACGATCACCGGGTCTATCACATGTATCTGCGCTATGTCCTCAATTACTTTACCGTTCATTACGTCGATGCCGGCATTCAGCTTACCCTCACTGTGGAGTCTCCTTAACTCCATCACGGTCTCCAGTGGATCTAGGCCAGCAGTCTGTGCTAGGACAGACACTATCTCTTCTAGTGCATCAGCGAACGCTTGTATAGCTAGCTGCTCCTTGCCGCCGACTGTTTCAGCCCATTTCCTTAACCTTAATGCTAGCTCTACCTCTACTGCTCCACCGCCCGGCACGATCTTCGGGTCTCTTAGCACGTTCCTGATTGCGTGTAGTGCATCGTTGAAGGATCTCTCAGTGTCGTCTAGCACCATGTCGCTTGAGCCGCGGACAAGGATCGTTACCGCCTTTGGGTTCTTGCAACCCTCTATGAATACCATCTTGTCGTTGCCGACGCGGCGCTCTTCCACGAGTTCTGCGTAGCCTAGGTCCTCAGGCGATAAGTCCCTTATGCTGGTAACAATTCTTCCGCCCGTTGCGCGCTTGAGCTTCTCCATGTCTGATCTCTTTACTCTTCTTACTGCTAGGATTCCTTTCTTTGCTAGGAAGTGCTGTGCCACGTCATCAATACCCTTCTGGCAAATCACGACGTTAGCACCCGTAGCAGCAATCTTCTCAACCATCTCCTTGAGCATCTTAGTTTCCTCATCTAGGAATATCTTGATCTGCTCAGGAGACGTTATGTTTATCTTAGCCGTTATGTCAGGTTTCTCTATTTCTAGTGGTGCGTCGATTAGCGCTATCTTCGCGTTCTCAACCCTCCTAGGCATACCAGGATGCACAACCTCCTTATCCAACACAATACCATAAATCAACTTAGTATCAGCAAGAGACGCTCCCTTCTTCTTCTCAATCTTCACGTTATCGAGCCTGACGTTGTAAGTACCATCAGGCTTTTTCTCAGCTGCCCGTAAGGCAGCATCAATCGCTATGTTAATCATCATGTCAATTAAGTCCGGTGTCGCTAGGTACTTGCTCGCTAGGGTTGAGTAGACTACGCGGTACAGTGACTTCTTGGTCTTCTCGTAACCTTCCTTCGTCTCAATGTCGCCAACTTCTAGCTTAGCGCCTATCTCATCAAGTATCTCTAAGGCTTTGTTCATAGCTTTCTTGTAGCCCTCAATTATTATTGTCGGGTGTATGTTCTGGTCAAGTAATGCTTCCGCCTTACCAAGCAACTCGCCCGCAAGAACTACAACCGATGTGGTGCCATCGCCAACCTCAGCATCAACCGCCTTAGCCGATTCCACTAAGAGTTTAGCGGCTGGGTGCTGTACCTCCATTTCCTTAACTATTGTGGCACCGTCATTAGTTACGGTGATGTCGCCAAATGAATCTACGAGCATCTTGTCTAGGCCCCTAGGGCCTAGGCTGGTTTTCAGGACTTCAGCCAGCGCCCTAGCGGCTATGATGTTGTTCCTTAGGGCCTCGCGCCCATACGTCCTCTGAGTTCCTTCCTTTAGTATCACTACAGGAACTCCATAGAGTGCAGCCATGAACTCACCCATTAGTTCTAGGAGAACCACTTCTATATAAACTTTAGGAGTAGGGTAACCGAAAGCTTTAATTACCCCTCCCATGTAGGGGGTGGCGGGAATATTTCATGCTTCCAAGTGTTGAGTCAGTATTGGAATCATATGAGCAGGAGGTACTTGAGAAAGGGGATATAGATAGTGCTAACCTCTTCATTGCATTGCTTTGTGGTTACGCTGCTTATCTATGGAAACACAAGCTCGTGAGCGCCGAAGATCTGCAGGAGTATTTTGACACGTTAAGAGAGGAAATTATTGAGGGACCAGATTACCTGAATCCCTACGTCATGGAGTTAATGAGTATAATAGCTCAAGGTCTTACTGACGCGTCATTTGAGGAGTTCAAGAACAAGTTACGTATGGTGCTGAAAGAGGATCAGTTAGATATCTTGGAGGTATAGGGTCCTCTTGAATGTTGACAATAGGCTATGTGATGTATGTAAGCGGAGATCCGCTGTATATCGTAGACGGGACTCAGGAGAGAAGTTATGCGTTTACTGTCTAAGTAGGTCCTTAGTCAAAAGAATTAGGAGGGGGATCTCTAAGTCTGTAAGGTTAAGGTACGGAGCGTTAGTCGCTGTTCTTGCTTTGAAGGAAAGAATAGTGGAGAGTCTAGTGTTAGCGGAGATAGTTAGCTTAATTGAGGAGAGGCATGGAGGTCACGTACTAGTTCTTGTTCTGGATCATGCGGTATCGCAGGTTATGCATGCGAGGCTTGCCCGGAGGGTACCCTTAGTTTACCTTGCCGTTAAGGCGGAAGAGGAAATGAAGTCCTTCAGCTTATCGGAAATCATAAACTCCCTCACACCAGGGCTACAGAGCATGGGCTTCAGAATCGATGCTATCCTAACACCTCTAACCCTAAGTGATTTTTTCGAGATCCAGCTCCAATCTCTTCTTGCGAATGTGGCGTTGGCAAAGGAGGTCAGTCCGTTACCCAGAGTTGTTGGACAGAGTGTTATAGTACACCCCATGGGTAATATATTACGTCAGGACGTATACGCGTACGCGTTCTTTAGAGGGATACTTGATGACTTAAATGATGCATCATCCAGTATCCATATAGTCGAAGACAAGTGCATCACCCCCGTACTAAAGAATATTTCGGCAGACTTCTCCGAACATCACCCTGAGCTCATGTTTAAGTTCGTCGAGACTATGGCTTCACTCACGCTGATGATAACCAACAGAGAAAGTATGTGGGGTCTCAGAGTAGCTCAGCCTAATCATTAGTTACCTAATCATACCGCTACTATTCATCATTGACTTTTCCGGCGTAGCCCATACTTATGCAAAACAACACAGCTTATTATAGTTGACTTAAGAATAGCTAGTGGTGCGTTAGGAAATGCCTCTCAGAGAGAACTTAATAGATGCAAGGTTTGTCGGTCGTGAAGTGACTATCTATGTTATGGGGAAGGATGAACCAATCAAGGGATTAATAGATGAGGTGGCTAGGTACGAAATAGGTGTTCGGTCAGAGGGCTCACCAGTGGTGATCTTCAGGCATGCAATACTATACGCCGTTGCTGAGGCCACAGAGCTACATGGGTATAGTAATGAGCAATTGAGGGACACGGTAATAGACTCTGACATGGTTGGGAGTGATGTGGAGGTGTACTTAGTAAATGGACTGAGCTTTCAGGGGAAGTTAATGAAGGTTACAAAGTATGAGCTGGGATTCAGGATAGAGGATAAGGGGTACATAGTCCCTAAGTCCAGCATAGCGTACATAAAGTTCACAATGTGAACTAAGGTAAATTAAGTCAATTACTGTTCTTCATTATCTTTAATCATGCGGAACCTTATGAGCTTAACTTCCGTCCTATCTGTAATCCTGCTCCCATAGATTCTCTTAAGGGCCCTTACGAGTTCCTCCCTATTCTTGAAGCCATCAGTCCTAGCATCTTCATCAGTTAACTCGCGAACCTTTTTTACTTCGACATCCTCGATCCTTGCAACCCCTAGTCGAACCCTGCCAGCAACTATCTCAACTTCATCCCCCTTCTTGAGGGTGCTGGTGAGTCTTATCGTCGATGTCTTCGACCCCTTAACTATGCCTTCCCCATACTCTTTTTTGAACATTAATTTTCTACGGCGTTTCCCCATGCATAGCCCCTAGCGTCTTTATAAATTGAGGAGGCAATATACTTTACCGCGTGGTGCAGTAAGAATGAAGCTATTTAAGAAGCTACTAATGTCTGGCGAGGAGGAACTGTTCAGTAAGCTAGCGAAGCACGTAGACCTCTCCTTAAAGTCCATGCTAATTGTGGAGAGACTACTTAAGGGCGACATAAAAGACCATGAGATGGAATCCTTGATAGTCGAAGTAATAACTTACGAGAAGCATGGCGACAAGATAGCGGCTGAGTTAACGGAAATGGTGACCCACGGCGCGGTGCCTGTAGCACTCTTGGGTGACATAGAATTCTTAATAGATAGGATAGATGACATACTTGACCTAACATACTTTATAGCGATGGAGTACAGTAGGGCCTTTAGAACCGGAATATCGAGGACAGAACACGCGAGGAGTATGTACAAGGAAATACTTAAAGTAACAGTCATTGCAGCTAAGGCTTTAGAAACGCTTAAGGAAGAGCTAGAAATCGCTCTCGAGGACTTCAATAAGCTCCAGGAGTTAGATGATGTAATTGACGTTTACGAGGACAGAGTCGATGAGATGAAGAATGCTATCCTTGATAAGCTGTATAGCTTAGGCCCTGAGATAAGCGCCATAACCTTTAATCACTTGCTTGAGATGGTTAAGAGCTTGGATACTATAGTGGATGCTTGCGAGGACGCCTCACACCTGTTGATTAGGGTTATTAGCTCGATGCGATACTAGTGAAGTCCGATGCAATATGACAGTACAATAGTTGGTGAGTACCATGCAGGTGGTGCTTCAAGCACTGCTACTAACCGCAGTGGCGATAGCTGTTGGAAATAACATGGGCGTCATTGCCGGGCCAGCCGCGGGTTCTAGGATATTAAGGCGAGCCACGATTTCCGCTTTAGCGATAGCCGGGCTTAGCTTGGGGTATCTGCTTGAAGGTTGGAAGTTCCTGGGGGGTGTAAGCCTTCCAAGGAACGCTATAGAAGCATCGTTCACTCTGGCGATAATCATACTAGTGATGCTCACGGTCAGCGGCTTCGTCACATCCATAACGCAGGTCTTTGTTGGTATTTACATAGGTTACTTACTCACGTATAGTTTCAAAGCAATGGGTGAGATCCTTAAGATACTGGGTTTCTGGTGCGTGACTTTCCTATCGTCCATTATCGTAGCCTTTCTCTTTGTTAAGCTCATAGCTTCCCGAAAAACCGGGATAATCAGTAGTTTGCTCGCACTTAAGCTTGCAAGCATAATGATGGTGTTCGCCACTGCCTACACCTTGGGTGCGAATACCATAGGCTTTGTAGTGGCGTTTGCCGGTCAGAGTACAGGTAGCTTACTCACCGTGGCACTCACGATATCCGGTATAATTGTAGGCGTGCTGGTGATTCAGGGTCGACACGGGGTCACTAAGTTAGGTTCTGGATTCTATGGATTAAGGTACACTAGCTCAGTAGCTCCCTATGTCTCAACTTTAATACTGACTGAGATAGGTACTCAGTTCTCCATACCGCTCCCAATGTCCATCTCCATATTTTCCGGTATGTTAGGGACAGCACTAGCTATGAAGCTCAGGTTGATAAATAGACGTAGGGTAGCAACGTACATAACGCTTAGTTGGATATTGCCACTGATTCTCTCAATCGTGCTCTCTTACATAACCTTCAAAGTACTTCACCTTGGACGTATTCAGTGAGGCTGATAAGCGGGACTCCCGATATTCTTTTAAAATAGCTTCTAAATCTGCGTAGGTTAGCTCCCTTTGCCTCATCATCTCTTCCTTAACTCTTGCGACCTCCTCCTCAGCCGCACGCAATCTGCTGAGCGTCTCTGAATCTACGGCAACTAAGCTCGGACTCACGTCCCACACTTCCCGGGCAGTCGTTGCTGGTATTAGGTACTCCTTTACAAGGAGTTCAGAATCTTTCTCGCGGCCCGGCGGCAATACAACCTTCCTCGAGGTTAGGCTACCTACAGTACCAGCCGAAAGCATTTGACGTAAGTCGTCGACAAACACCGCGTTTAACTTATCATCACTCACCACGTACTTGACTCCATAGCGCGGCAGAAGCGTTAACTCACCCGCGAATACGCGTTCAAGAACCTTACCCACGGAGGCTAATCTTTCCTTCAAGCTAAGCACTTCATGCTCTAGCTCCTCAATTCTCTGCGAGGCGTTCTTAAGCCTTGTCAGGAGCTCGCTAACCTTCCTATCCCTAGCAATTTTCTCGTTCACAGATTCCGTTAACGTTCGCACACTATGTTCCAGCTCCCTAATACGGGCTTCAGAATCCTTGACCTTACTCTTCAAAATTTCACGCTCTCGAAGTAGTTCATCCACACGCCGTTCAAGCTCCTTAATCTTCTCACTATATTTAGAGATCTCGTGAGCCTGATATGGTAACGTTAGCGAGACCTGCCTCCTTAATGAAGTTACTGAGGGTTCAGCTGGCTTAACGTAGTCGTTAATTATATCCTCGATTATCGCGCTTAGGGGCTCATTCATTAGTATTCGTACCTTATACTTCTGCAAATTCTTTACGGAGAGCCCCATACTCCTAATTTTCTTCACTAACTTCTCCAGCTTATCCTGGTAAAACCTGTACGCCTTCAACGCCGCAGAGAGCGCGTCACGTTCATGCGTGTTCTTAACCCCAACTCCATACAAGCGACTATATTCTGTCACCAGCATTTCCTTCTCACTTGTGGAAAGTGACCGGGGAGGCACGAATAACTGGGCGTTCAGCATCGCCGCAAGTTTTCTGACCATTTCGGGTGGCGGGTTCTTATCAGTAGCTACTATAACGGGTATACCTATACTCGTGAGTTTCGAGAGTATCTCTCCTCGATCAAGCTCGCGCCCGGATGCTATTAGGTGTGGCTTCATGTCTAAATCTATTACAGCTAGGCCGACCTGCATTCCAGGATCGTAGCCAACTATTAAGTATTTCTTAGGGGTCTCCTGCGGCGCTATTAGCTTGAGGAACTTCCTACTTATGACGGGCTTTATCCTCACTTCAACATCGTGACCTTTAACCCTCTTCACAACGCCGAAGAGCTCCTCTCTCGACGCATATACGGTAAATACAGCCTGTTCAACCCCTCCCTTGCTACGACGAATTGTTACGTCGTAATCGAATCCACGGCGCTCTAATTCTTCTCTAAGCTTCTTAACCATCCGTGCTACAGCTCCTCGCAGATTTCTCTGGAATTTACCCGCACGCGAGCCTCCGGCATGGCCGGATCTGCCCTTGAATACGTTTATCCTGACCTTTCTTTCATAAACGTCTAGTCTCTCTCCGTACCCACTCCATGCTAAGGTTGCGACGAGGACCGCTGTCTTGGCGGGGTTCAGTTTGCCTTTATCGAGTTCCATGCCCGCTATGTTGGCTACACGTCTTAAATTCACGAGCGTCTGCCCTTCTAACGTTACCTGAATGAACTCCGTATCTGGAGGCACGAGCTTCAGTATTCGAACTAAGTTCCTTTTAGAGCCCCCCAATTCAAGGATGTTGTCCGTTGCGAGCGATGCAGGTCTGTAATCCCACAGGTACCTCACTAACCGTCCAAGGTTACCTCTATCTACCTTGAGCACCCGGCCGTTCTTAACTAGCGCTATGGCATATACGTACTTATTAAGGGCTTTACCACCGCTCTTGACTATGTCTACACCTACATATGTCCGCTCATGCCCACGGCTTCTCTGCTTCCCCCCTGACGTACTTGATGGCTCTCTCGACATCAATGTTGACTCGGTAACGGCGCTTAAAGAACTTGAGCACATATTCCACGTCCCTACGGAGAAGAGCCACGTGATTTGGGTCGTCCCTGTACACGTATTGTGGCCAGTCGATTATGTAGGGTACCTCATCATCGCCTTCTATGGAGACGACTATGTTGTACTCGCTTAAGTCACCGTGGACTATGCCCACATGGAGGTAGGCTTCCCTCAAAGTACTCAGTATCTTTTCAAGCAACCCCTTAGGGTCAATCGCTACTTTGTAGCGATAAAGCTCAATCCCACTTATGTAGCTTAACACTACTGCATGTCTATTCCATCCATAGGTTTTGGGGACGTATGGCGTGAATTTAATCAAGTCCTTCAACGCCTTGTATTCCCTCTCGGCTGTGACTTTAGATCTGATCATCCAATTAGCCTCATCCACTAGGTATGATCGCACTCTCTTCACTTTCTGGAAGCTGACGCGTCCTATTTTATAGAACTTCACGGCGAGTAACTGCCCTTCAGGGTTCTTGGCGATATATATTTCGCTCTCCTTCCCCATACCGACCTTTGTTCCGAGATACGCTATTACCCCAGCATTACTGAGAGAATGAAGGGCTAGCAAATCTAAACCTATGTAGGTGAGGCGATAGCCCGTCTTGGGGGTTAGCGTCCGTATTATTGCTTTTATCTTGTTTAGCTTAGTCAATACACGTGCCAGAACCTTAGGCGGTAGTTTGCTTTTCCTCTCTATTATCTCTAAGGGGACATACTCGTACTTGCCTAGCATCGAATCTAGGACCCTAAGGACGGTGAAACAATCCCTGTCTAAGCCCTTATAGAGTAAAGCTAACTCCAATTCCTTAACCCTTTAATGAAGAGTATAATGAACTAAAAATCTCAGCCACCGACCCCTCATCACTTTAACTTTAAGGTATCAGACCCGGTTTCACTCATCACTGATGGCTGAGCGGTTTGATTACTAAAACAGCATCGCCTGTCCATTAACTATAAGTTCCGTTAGCTTCGTTATATTTTCAAGTTCCTCGTTAATTATTGATTCTGCGTCCGACTTCATGGAGAGGAATGATGTTGGATCCTCTGGAAGTATCTTGGCCACTGCTACCTGAGGTAAGTCTATTGGGTGACCTATTTTTGATAGTATCTCCACATAAACCTCACGAACTTTCGGAATTTCATTAGCTATTCTATTAGCTATCCTCATGGCTAATACGTTATATAATTTACCAACGTGGCTGACAGGGTTCTTTCCTGCCGTTGCTTCGAGACTCATGGGTCTTAGGGGAGTTATTAGTCCGTTAGCTCTATTGCCCCTGCCTGTCATTCCATCATCTCCGTGCTCTGCCGACGTCCCCGTCACGGTTATGTAAGCTATCCCCTTGTCAGGCTTGTCCGCTGTATTAACTTGAACCTCGACTTCATAGTCAGGCGCTATCTTAGATGCTAAGTCACTCACCTTGTTTAAGACTTCCTCCTTCACCGAGAGGTAGTGATCCATATCAGGTATTAACAAGGATATCATGGCTGCTGCAATTGTCAGCGTTATTTTCTTCCCTGTCCTTAGTCCCATGACCTTAATGTCCTCTCCAACCTCAGGTAGCTTTTCCTTGAATTCCCTGGAGTTAAGGAAACGCTCGGTCTTTAGGACTAAAGTCTCCAGCGTTGAGAGTGGTGCGAAGCTTACGCCGAAGCTTGTGTCGTTAGCTAATGGCTTGGTCTTCTTGCCTAGCTCGTAGACCCCTACAAGGTCTGAACTTCCGCTCCTTATCATGTAGTCTACTATGACGTGACGTTCTGGATCGAGGAAACGGAAGTTCTTCTTTATCCAGTTCTTAACAGCCCCTATAATGAGTGCCCCGACCGGGATTCTCTCTATTCCACCATCCCTGCTAATGACGTATTCCGTTGCCCTACCAGCAACTATTATGTATATTGGGTGAAGAATTTCTCCGCCACCGAAGACAGGCTTTGCCTGACCCCCGACAAGCAGGACCTTATCGAGGTTGTGGTGGAGGATGTATCCGTAGTGCTCAAGGTAGTATTTTGAGAGAATAACGCTAGATGCCTCAGAAGCCGCATCTGCTATGTAGTCCGGGTGACCAATGCCTTTCCTCTCAACAAGCTCCACCATTTGCTCCTCAACTGGCGTCCAGGAAACAGCCTCTACACGTATGTTTCTCCCCTGCATTTTGCATACCTAATTTCAGAGGGGGGACTTATGAAATTAAAGCTTTCCTTATCTCTGAATGGAGCTACTTAATATTATCATTGAGCTATGAACAACGTCACGCAGCAATGACGGATGAAAGTCAGTAGGGTTACTGCTTGTGGTAGTCAACTATTATGTAGAGGATCTGGCTTCCTCTGATTAGCACGGTGCCGTACCTAGCTATGGGCTCTCCTCCTTCGTCGGAAATTTCCTCGCAGTCAGTCATGACCACGTTCATTGTGGGGTCGGTCATTATTAGCCTACCATAATACGAGTTCCCGTCCTTAATCTTAACTAATACGTCCTTATTGACGGACGACCTCAGAGTCCTTAGAGGACTCTCGCTTCTCTGGATTGCCATAGTCCACACCTACAGTCTAACCTAATGCCTCCTAATTTAAGTTTTAGGTGAGTTTCCTGTACTAGGCAGGCCACGACTTTTAAAGCTATTCATTAAAATACTTGGGGGTTATTTATGAGCGAGCGCGGTGAGATAAGCGTTGGTAATAGGCCTTTAGGGGATTACATAGTTTCGGCAGCAATACTATTCAACCAGGGATATCGACAGGTGTTGATACGTGGGAGAGGCAATAACATCTCTAAAGCTGTGGCATTGTATAATGCACTAAAGGAGCGTATGGGTGACGCCCTAAAGCTTGTGGATGTTCGGATAGGAAGTAATGAGGTTAGAGGCAGGATAGTGTCGTTTATCGAGATACTAATAGAAAGAATCTATTAGTGAACACCGTCGAACATCACCTGTTCTGTATTACAGTGCCTCCGCACTTGCTTGAGCTTCCAGCACTGCTGACAACTCTTCTGATGCCATCATGAGTTCGCGGCCCACCCTAATCCGCACGACATCACTCAGCAGTAGGATTAGAGCACTCTTCCTGCTTATCTTACCCTCTCTTACGAGATCCAATAACGCCTCTAACTCTCTTGTAGCTTTTACATCACTTAACTCTGGGTAGTATCTACTTACTAAGTCCGCAACCTCCATACCGAGTTTCGTAGGTATTAGGTACAGTCTCTTCTTGGAGGCTATGACGTAACCATGGCGCATGTTATTCTCAACCGCCTTCGCGTACGTGCTAGGTCTCCCTATCCTTTTCTCCTTCATTATCCTGATTATATCTGACGCCGTATAGAGTGATACCTCTGATGCCCGTACTACTTTGGACTCTATGTTCTCGCTAAACCTGAATATCTTTCCTTGTGCGAGGTACCCGTAGACCCTTTCTGGAAGTACTTTCATGAAGCCCTCTTCGATTATTTCAACAGGCACTTCCACGTGAAGTTCCACGTTACCAAGCATTACCCTGAACTTACGGACACGTAGCTTTGCTGGAGTCATTTGCGAAGCTATGAATCTGCGGAATATCAGCTCATATAGCTTCTTATGGTACCACGTTAAGTTACTGAATGACATGAACCCTAGGTCTTCGACCTCATCGAGACTCTTCAGAGGCTTGGTCGGCCTTATACACTCGTGCGTTCCTTCGCCTCCCCAAGATCTAGGACGTATGTCAGAGCCATACCCTTCTTTAATTAAGTACTCCTTCGCAATCTCGATCCCCGTAGCAGAGACATGGGTGCTGTCGGTTCTATGGTATGTTATATAACCAAGCTCGAAGAGGTTCTGCGCAATCTTCATTATCTTACCTGGGCTCAGCTTAAGTACCCTTACTCCATCAAAGAGTAGCGTGTCGGTAGTGTATGGCGGGCGTGGATTCTGCTCCTTCTCGTACTCCTCGATCAATTCTAGGGTTACCCCTTCAGATGCAACGTGACGGAGAACTCTTTCCGCTACATCCTTGTCTTTCGTGAAGTACTTAATGCGTAGTCTCTCTGGTAGCGTGATTATTAGTAAGTATCCTTTCGAGACAATGTACTGCCTGTATCGGTCTACCACCCACTTAAGGACGGGTGTCTGCACCCTTCCTCCGCCGAGCCAGTATCTATCCAGTCTCTCCTTGAGGACCGCGCTTAGCTCGAAACCTATTAATCTATCGTCAACTCTCCTTACGATTTGAGCATCAACTCTCCTTAGGTCTATGTCCCTCGGATTCAGTAGAGCTTTGAGAAAGCCCTGCCTAGTCACTTCATGGAACTCTATGCGTCTAAACACGTTGACGTATGGGCGAAGCAGTAAGTACACATCGTAAGAGATTTTCTCTCCCTCATCATCGGGATCCGTGGCAAGGAACACCATGTCGGCCTCCCTCGCAAGCTTTCTGAGTGCATCCACGATCTTCTTGCTGTCACGTATCCTCGTAGAGCCGCACCTTGGGCACCTATCTATTTCATCTGTGGTTTGATAACCGCAGTCAGCACACCTCTTAATTGTCGAGTACACTGGCGTCAAACCAGTTTGGGCTTTCCTTATACCGTGAAGTCCGCCGTCTATTTGTAAGTCAAGTATGTGTCCCAAGGTCGGAGCTATCGTCGCTACATAGACCTTATCGTTTAGTGTAATCACGGTCTCATACGCAACGTATTCCCCTAGGTACCTTCGTCCAGGCCTACCAAACATCTTTGAAATGGTCCTTGCTTTAGTAGGTGATTCAACGACTATTAACACCGACTTAATCTTATTCACGTCTATGCCTTCGCCAGCACCGCTCCTTGATTCCCTCTGCTTCCTCTTTATCTCGTTGAGGTCAGCATTCTCTAACGGGATCGGGTTGTAGGAGGCAACATAGTTCCGTAACTTCTTCTGAAATATGTTGAGAATGCCCTCGTCAAGGTAAAATATCACTGACAGCCCTAACGTCATTCTGCCCTTGAATAACCTGCTACACCTACCAGATGCTTGTATATACGTCATTACGTCAGGTATTCTGACGACGAGCTTACCCCTCTTGCTAATGATGACATAGGACTCGCTGACGAATTTCCCATGTTCCCTTACATACGTAGAGATGAACTTCATTAACTTAGGTATAGTGCGTTGAATTCTCTCCTTAATCTCTGCTAGGAAACCCTCCAACTCAATATACCCTTTTATCCCTGCCTGCAACACCTTGATCTTCCCTGGGCTTAACTTAGTTAAGATCCTCACGAGTTCCTTCTCCTCCTCACCAAGCATGAATCCCTTCCTTGATGCCTCAATGAGTGTTCTCACGAAGGATCTAGGGTTCTCTAGCATTGATCGTAAGTCGAACTCGAACTTGGGCACACCAATGAATACTGTGTTGTATATTAGTAGCGGTTCATCTATTCCTCTAGTTAATATTCCGTAGTATGTCGCGACACCGACAAGTACTTCGGCCTCTCCACTCTTTAGTAGCTCTAATGCTTTCCTCGATGTTGCAAGTGACGCCTTAATTCCATGTTTCACTAAGGTACTTACAAGTTTCTTAGCGCCACTTACGCCGATCTCCTTACTTACAAATACCAGCGTGCCTCCATCCAACTCCTTAAGTACCTTAACTAACTTGTCCTCGTCATAAGGCGTAATTACCTCAACAATATTACGTAAGTAATCCATTATCGATCCAACTTCGAAACCTAGTAACTCCCGGAGGACCTTTATCCTAGTTCCCTTCGCCCTGCCCGTGGCACTCGCTATTAGTAACTGCCCTACACTACTCACATCTAGCTCCGCCGCTAACTCAAGCTCAACGTCATAGAGTTTCTTACTGACATCCTCGGCACGCTCCTCGTTACCAGCATACTTGTAGAAGAACAGCTCGGACTTGAGCGCGACTATCTTGCGAGCTAGTTCTATTGCTTTCTCCCCTATGCCTAATGTCTTTAATATTAGATCTATTAGGGAGGATGATTTCAGTAGCGCATCGAAGTCATCTACGATCACTAACCCATATCTAACATCCTGGAATAAGTTCTTATTACGGAAGAGGAACGCGTGTGTCAGCACGTCCACACGTTTACCAGTGTTGTTCTGTTCACTCTTCTTGAAGGTCGTTGAATCAAATACCATTACGCCTAATCCTTCACCAAGTGATTTCAGGGAGGATACCACCTGCTTCATTAGTTCCCTGGTAGGTACTATGTACAGAACTCTCTCACCTCTATGTGCCTTGAAGATTGCGTAGACCTGAAGGAGTGTAGTTTTTCCGACGCCTGTCGGCGCGATAAGTGCAAAGGATTCTCCCGCCAACATTCTTCTGGCCCATGCCAGCTGTATACTCCAGAACCTCTTCCCCGTTAGTTTATTGAAGAACTCTTCAAAGTCTCTTAACTCATCCTCAAGGAGGAACGCATCTATTAGTCCCTTTACGCGCCCTAGGTCGGAGATTACTTTCCTTAATCCTAAGCTTCTTACGCGTTTAATCTCCCTCTCTGGTAAGCACCTATTGCAGGGTAACCCGGCAAGTAGCCTCTTCTCCGTTATTGGCCCTCCACAGTTAGGGCACATACCCTTGATGATCATCCTAAATACCTGTGTGAAGGTTGTTACTTGAAGGCACCTTATAAGACCTCTACCTCATAAGGAAAGCGGGGATACTGTATGCACCCGCGTGTTTTGACGGTCGCCGAGATGAGGGCTGCGGACCTGAACTCAGAGTTCTGGGGTGTTCCAACAAGGCTTCTGATGGAAAATGCGGGGGCTGGAGTAGCCCGTGTAGTAGTTGACGCTGTGGGGGAGGGTCCTCATACCGTTGCGGTAGTAGCTGGTTCTGGCGGGAAGGCGGGTGATGCTTTCGTCGCTGCGAGGCACTTACTGAATCACGGGTTTCAGGTTAACGTGTACTTAACCAGTAAAGTGATTAGGAATGAGGATGCTGCAGCTAATTTCGAGGTGCTCAAGAACCTTAGGGGTGTTAGAATCACTCGCTACTCCTTAGGGCAGCAGTTCTCTGAGGATGTAATTATTGACGGATTGCTTGGAACGGGTGTTCGTGGCGCACCCCGCGGGGATGTTGCTTACGCTATAAGATCAATTAATTCGTCGCTGGGCTTAAAGGTATCTATAGATGTACCTTCCGGTGTCAACCCAGATACTGGGGAGGTACCTGGGGATGCTGTTAAGGCTGACATAACGGTGACAATGGCAGCAGTAAAGCCTGGCCTCCTTAAAGCCACAGAGTACGTGGGTAAGTTAGTGGTTGTCAACATAGGTACACCGAAGAACGCCTTCGAGGCTGTGGGGCCAGGGGATGTTGCTGTATGGTTTAAACCCAAGGAGCGTGACGCGAAGAAAGGTGATGGAGGGCGCATTCTCGTATTCACTGGCTCAAAGGAGTTTGTGGGGGCACCATGGCTAACAGCGCTTGGGGCGTGGTACGCGGGCGCCGACTTAGTGTTCCTCGCATCGCTTGAGGAAGTGTTAAGCCATAGATTCAGCCCTGAAATTCTAGGAGTGCCACTTAAGGGAGATCACTTGAACGCAGATCACGTAAGTATTCTGAAGAAGCAGGGCTTCATACGTAAGATCGACGTAATAGTTGCTGGGCCGGGACTGGGCCTTCACGACGAGACGGCAGGCTTCGTTGAGAACCTACTGAAACTTGCCAGCGAGTTAAGTGTGCCCTTAGTGCTTGATGCCGATGCGCTGAAAGTATTACCTAGCATTGATGTACCTGAAAACGTGACCTTAGTACTTACGCCTCATCTAGGCGAAGCATCAGTACTGCTACGGAGGAGCCTTCATCCTCAGAGTATTGATGAAAGAGTTGCCATAGCCCTGGAAATCTCTAGGAAGTACAGGGCAAACATACTCCTGAAAGGACCTGTAGACGTTATTACGTCACCGGCAGGGAGTTACAAGTTAAGGATTGGTGTCGGTCATCAAGATATGAGTTGTGGTGGTACCGGAGATGTGCTAGCCGGTATATTAGCGACTGCCTTAGTTAGGACTAAGGATCCCTTTAGGGCTGCCTGCGTAGCCGCGTTCACCAATGCTATTGCCGGTGAGTACGCTTACATGCAGGAGGGTAAGGCATCACCGCTAAACATATTGAAGTACATTCCTCAAATCTTGAAAGATCCTTTAGGTTTTTCAAGGAAATACAAAGAGCTTAAGCATACACTAAACTCATAACCCCAGATAACAGAATCAACGACGTGGTGTTGATGGCGCTCAAGCTGATATTCGTTACGGGAGGCGTGCTTTCAGGGCTCGGCAAAGGGGTCGTAACAGCCTCTCTAGGGCTATTGCTTAAAGCATCAGGACTATCGGTCACAGCAATAAAGATTGATCCTTACGTTAACGTTGACGCAGGGACAATGAATCCTTACATGCATGGAGAAGTATTCGTAACAGAGGACGGTGGGGAGACAGACCTCGACTTAGGGCACTACGAAAGATTCCTTAATATCAACCTAAGCAAGAAGAACAACATAACAACGGGAAAGGTTTACTCCACCGTAATAAGGAAGGAGCGGAAAGGTGAATACCTAGGTCAGACCGTCCAGATAATACCACATGTTACTGACGAGATCAAGAAGGAAATCCTTGACGTAGCAAGGGAGCAGGAAACCGACGTTGCCATAGTTGAAATCGGGGGCACTGTAGGCGACATTGAAGGATTACCCTTCCTAGAAGCCGCCAGGCAATTAAGGCTTGAGTTAGGAGAAACTAACACGCTTTTCACTCACGTAGTCTTAGTACCCAAGCTAACCACCACAGGCGAACTGAAGACAAAACCAGCACAACATAGCATCCAAGAATTACGCCGGATAGGTATTCAGCCAGACATCCTAATCGCTAGGTCACCCACACACCTTAGCGCTGAGGCTCGCAAGAAATTATCGCTCTTCGGAAACGTACCTGAAAGAGCGATATTCAGCGATCCAGACGTTGAGACCGTGTATGAAGTACCTCTAGTCCTGCATAAGCAGAGAATACTTGATGTAATTAGCGACAAGCTACGGATCAAGTTAAATAAGCCGGACCTAACCGCCTGGAAAGAGTTCGTAGAGAGAGTTAAGACCGCATCTGAACCTGTAAGAATAGGTATGATAGGCAAGTACACGAAGTTAAGGGACAGTTACCTAAGCATAATTGAGGCATTAAAGCATGCTTCCGCAAAACTGAACCTAAAGCCCATTCTAAAGTGGTTTGAGGCCACAGACATAGAACAGGGTCGTATAGACCCTAAAGAAATCCCTGAAGACATAGACTGCGCTGTGGTGCTACCAGGTTTCGGTAAGAGGGGACTGATGGGCAAGATAAAGGCTGTAAAGGAACTAAGAGAATCGGGCAAACCCGTGCTCGGAATATGCTTCGGGCTACAGGTAATGGTTGTTGAGTTCGCTAGGAATGTTTTAGGGTATAAGGACGCGAACAGCACTGAGATAGATCCTAACACTCCCTACCCAGTAGTAGACTTAATGGAAATTCAGAGGAACGTTAAAGTACTAGGCGGTACTATGCGCCTTGGCGCAAGACCCATAAAGTTAGTTCCGGGTACGCTAGCGCACAAGATCTATGGCGGCGCAGAAATAATATTTGAGAGGCACCGCCATAGGTATCAAGTCAACCCAGATTACATTGATGAGTTCCAAGACCACGGATTCGTAGTAAGCGGAACTAGCGATGACTGTATGGCTGAAATAATGGAGCTTAAGGATTCTAAGTTCTACCTAGGCACCCAAGCACACCCAGAATTTAAGAGTAGGCCCCTCAGCCCCTCACCAGTATTCGAAGGATTACTAGTTGCCGCCTCAAGGAATAGAGAAGGATAGATTGCTTAAACAGTATAAATCTCCATAAATTTCTTCATAGACGAGTACAACATTAAAAATAATTTGGTTAACCACAAAATCTATTTGGTCATATCGAAATGAAGTTTGAAGACACTACTACATTGAAGGAAGGCTCTATATTAATGCTAGGAAATGAGGCAATAGCCAGAGGGGCTCTTGAAGGAGGTATGGGTTTAGCTGCTGCGTATCCGGGAACCCCCTCCTCTGAGATCGTGGAATCCCTCCTTAAAGTAAAGGACAAGCTAGGAATTTACGTCGAGTGGAGTGTTAACGAGAAAGTGGCGTTTGAAGTGTCTTACGCCGCAGCCATTTCGGGCGTTAAGTCGCTCGTTGCGATGAAGCATGTGGGACTTAACGTAGCTGCGGATCCATTGATGAGTTCGGCATATACGGGTGTAAGGGAGAGTTTCGTGATAGTAACTGCTGATGACCCGAGTATGTGGAGCAGTCAGAATGAACAAGACAACAGGTTATATGGTGTGCATGCCTACATACCTGTATTTGAACCCTCAGACCCTGGGGAGGCAAAAGAACTATGTAAATTCGCTTTTGAATTCAGCTCGAAAGTAAAGCACCCAGTAATCCTAAGAACGACTACCCGCTTAAGCCACACACGCGGCCCGGTTACCTTAGGAACAATACCAAGGTTAACCACGCGCGGTGAGTTCACTAGGAAAAAGGAATACGTACTCACACCGTCGAACGCTAGGAAAGATCGTGAGGCAATGCTAACAAGATGGAAGAGGATCATGGATGAAGTTAACGCCGTTCCGTTTAATAGGATAGAAGGTGACGGAAAGAACTTAGTAATAGCATCGGGAATAGCGTACGCGTATGTGAAGGAGATAGTAGCGTCTGGGAAAGTAGGAGATGGTTGGAGAATACTAAAGCTCAGTACACCGTACCCTGTTCCTAGGAAACTGCTTCTCAAAGCCATGGAGGGTGTTGAGAAGGTCCTGATTGTGGAGGAGTTAGAACCTGTTGTTGAAAAGGGAGTGAAAGCCATACTTTATGAGGAGGGAATTACCGTAGAGCTGCATGGGAAGGATCTCATCGGGCTTCCCTACGAGATGAGTCACGAGCGAGTATATAGTGCGTTAAAGTCCTTTACTGAGGGCAGAAGGCCAAGAGTACTGGCAACGAGAAATACGAAGGAATCCCTACCGGTACCCCCGCGCCCGCCAACATTCTGTCCAGGATGTCCCTACCGCCCGCTCTTCTACGCTATAAGAAGGTACCTCAACAGGAAAAAACTAAGCTATGTGGCTGCTGGTGACATAGGATGTTATGCGTTAGCCCATAATCCACCGTACAATCTCCAAGATGTAATTATCAATATGGGCGGAAGCATAGGAACCGCTAACGGATTCGCGCACGTACTTGACTCCGTTATACTCGCCATAATCGGTGACTCAACATTCTTCCATACAGGCATACCTCCACTGGTGAACGCCGTGTGGCATAGGACACCGATAGTCGTGATAATCCTCGATAATGAGATCACCGCCATGACTGGCCACCAACCCTCGCCCGCCACCAGAGGAACAGGTGCTACCGAGAACTACATTCCCCTGGAGAGCGTTGTCAAGGGGCTTGGAGTTAACTTTGTCGAAGTGATAGATCCCTTCGACGTAACGCAGGTTGAGAACACACTTAGTAGGGCGATAGAGTACACAAGCAAGCAGAGGGAACCTGCTGTGATAATAGCTAGACGAAAGTGCGCCCTAAGCGCCTTACGGAGTCTAAGGAGGGCCGGAATAAAGCTACCGCTCTTCAAAGTTGACTTGAGTAAGTGCATCAAATGCGGTACATGCTACAACGCCTTTGCGTGTCCTGCGATTTACCCGGATAAGGAAGGCCATGCTCACATAGACCCAGGACTCTGTGCGGGGTGCGGAACATGTACGCAGGTATGCCCAGTCAACGCGATAGTGCCTGTGGATCACTCTGATACGTATAAGCTGCAGAAAGGCTTGATAGAGAAATTCTGGAGGTGAGACACCTTGGTGCTCAATGTAGTTGTAGTTGGAGTAGGGGGTCAAGGTGTACTCACCCTCTCAAAAATCCTTGGCGCGTGCGCAATCGAAACTGGTGTTAAGGCCTTAGTTGCTGAGACCCATGGTATGAGCCAGCGTGGGGGTTCAGTAATAGTTCACGTGAGGGTGGGTAATGACGTGTGCGCCCCCACTGTGCCACTGGGTGAAGCACACGTAATGGTTGCGTTAGAAATGCTAGAAGGTGTCCGGTACTTAAATTATGTTAACCCGGAGTTTTCGCTCAGCATAGTAAACGACAAAGTACTGAGACCGTCAATCCCTGGTGCGAAGGTTCCGGAGAAGGAGACGATGCTGAAGACCATAAAGAGTCACTCAGCCCTCACAGTAGTAGTTAGCGCTTCGGAGGAGGCAATTAAGCTTGGTAACCCTGCAGGAGCTAACATGTTCATGCTAGGATTTCTAGCGGGGCTACTGGAGTTCATGGGCTTACCTATGCAGGGCTGCTGTACTAACAGAGTACCTCATCCGAGCGCTGATCTCGGGAAGGCTAATGCTGCCATATTTGAGCGTGGGTTAATGGAAGCTAGCGCGCTTCTTGAGAGGATAGGAGGAGAGGTTACGGAATTGCCATGGCTAAGGAAGGACTTTTTCAAAAACTTAGGTTTTTAACTTAATTGAGTGAAGGATTAGCATCAAAAACCTTACTTATCAAATTTAACTGCCTAATATTCGCTACTGGAGTCATATTATTTTTGACTCAATTATGATCATTGTGGTTGTGCCGCGTACTTGCGGTATCCTTCGAATCTTATTTATTACTAACTCCCTTAAGGATTCGTGGGAGTCAGCCTCTGCCTTAACTACGATGTCATACATACCGTATACTACGTGTATTTCCTTGACGCCCTCTATTTGTGAAAGCGCCTCCATAACCTGTGACTCTGCGCCTATCTCAGTATTTACGAGAACTATCGCGGCAGGCATAGCGCCATCATCGTATATACTGGTATACAATCCTAATAAACGTAAACCGTGGAAGTAAAACCCACTCCTTACGCAAAATACGATCATTACGTTACACTAAGCAAATTTTGATGACGCTAGGAAGTTCAGTAGCCCGGTTCTCCTCATCCTGAGTGAATCCATGGATCCGCCCTTACAAAGCTCATCATTTCCAAACTGTCTTACCGTCCTTAGCTAAATATATGTACCCCCAAAGACTTTAACCCGTGAGCTGAAATCTCCTCCTAGGCGCTGGGTAGGATGAAACTGAAGGAAGGTTACTTTGCTAACCTAGTGGGGCAGTACTCGCGGTTCGACAATGAAGTGCGCATAGTAATGGATGCGCTTAGATTGAGCGGTGAGTCCTACGTAATAATGAAGCCCTCGGTTGTTCCTTTAGATATTAATGGAGTAACAAGGCACATTACTCTACCTCCATTAACCCTAATCACGCCTAAGCCTTTGGACACCGCCTACAGATATTATCGTATTACAGAGGAGTGCTGGGTAGATGGAAAATTCCTGCTGAGTAGTCGCCCTGACGTTATAGGAGCAGGTACTCTCAAAGACTTACTTGACCCCATAATACAACTCATCAATAAGCGGGTAACCTCTGTTAGGGGCAACAAGTGCCTCGTAGTCGATATCAACTCCGAGATTACATGGGATGATTACTTTAGCAAAGTGTTTCATACGAAGCATATTGTCCTACTACCTGGATTAACTGGCGTAGCTACTGAATCTGTTAAGGGTTTAGCATGGCATTTATGGCGTGTTCACCCCATGCTCTACGGTTTGAAGTATCCCAACACCACCCTTGAGGCTGAGATTGTACATGACGTTCCCGAGAAACTAATGGTCCTTTCAAAGCCCCTAGTCTTCCTTGACGACTACGTGTTAATAAGTGAGATTCCGTATAACGGATCAATAATTATGACTGGACTCATAAATGATGAAATTATGAAGATACTCGCGTTAAGGGCATTACTCTATGTTTGTTAAATCCTTGAAGTCTTGCATGTTTACCTTCTTCCTTTTCCTTGACTGAATCTCCTCAGCTGTACCTTTAGCAATTACTTCATACAACTTAGCTTCCTTCCCCTCACCAGGCCGTAATAACCTACCGAGCCTTTGAATGAATTGACGACGTGATCCTGTTCCAGCCACTAAAATGCCTACGTTAGCGTCAGGTATATCTAAGCCCTCATCTCCCACCGTAGTTACTACTAGAACCCCACTCCTACATCTCTTGAATTCCTCTAACACCCTCCTTCGTTCCCGCGCATCCATCTCACCAGTAAGTAGATATGCCTTCACTCTGTCAGCCAAGGTTTTTGCTAGGTCCACGTAGTGAGCGAATACTATTATCTTAGATCCTTCAGCAAGCTCTTTCCTTATTATTTCCTCAACTCTCCTTAGTTTAGCCTCGGATTTCTGTATTATTTGACGCATCTCGGAGTGAATACGTAGCGCTTGGATTGCTCTGGCGTCCCCTCTCCTTGCTGCATCAACTATAGTGTCAAAACCAACGTAACCTGCTAGTCTCCTGAACTTCTTCTTTAGTTCCTCATACCTTTTCTTCTCAGCGGGAAGTAACGGTACCTTGATAGTTATTATCCTGTACTTAGCCAAGTAGCCCTTCTCCGCAAGTTCCTGAGGGGTCTTGTAATATACTATACCCCCCATCAACGGGAACAGCACCACATGTTTTCCGTCCTCCCTATAAGGTGTGGCTGAGAGCCCTAACCTATACTTGGATGGCATACTCACGGCTATGTGTTTGAACTTCTCTGCTGGCAGATGATGAACTTCATCTATTATGATGTAGTTAAAGTATGGCGCAAGTTTTGCTATATGCTTATACGCTGTTTGGTAGGTCGCTAGCGTTATGGGCGCGATTCTCTTCTCCTTACTATAATAGAGACCTATGCTGTATTCCGGAATATTTGTGAATTTTAGGAATGCGTCCTTCCATTGCATTAACTGCTCTTTAGTATAGGCTATTACTAAGGTTCTTTGTTTTACCTTAGTTACTGAAGCCACACCTATTACGGTCTTTCCGGAGCCTGTAGGTAGTGCTATGACGCCGCGCCCATCGTTCTTTAACCAGGACTTTATGGCGTCTTCCTGATAGTCTCTTAACTCACCGGCGAACACTACGTCAATATTCAAAGGTAAATCGCTCCTGAAGCCTGTGAGGTCCTCTACGTTAAATCCTAGATCATGCAGCCGGGTCTTTAATTCATGATATTTATACGGTAGCGTATAGAACACCTTGTCCTCCGAATCATATCTTAGCAAATCCCTCAGTTTGTCGTAAAGCCTGCCTAAGTATCGCTCAAATTTAACGCAGATTCTCTCACCATCGAAGGAGAGTATTGCTGAACCCCTACTCACACGAAGGTAATCATTAAGCACGTCCTCGATTTCAGGATCGTACTCAGCACCTACATCATCTAGAATAGATAGAATCTCATCGACTGAAAGACCGCTGGACAATACCTTATTTTTTGATAAGCGGAAGTAAGAAATTCCTTTACTTCTGCCCACATAGTCAGCTACTCGCAGTATTTTCTTAAAGTCTTCAGAGTCAATCCATCCTTTAACCCAGATCTTCAATCGATCCGCGTCGTCAGCCACTAAAATGCACCTCTTTCGGGAGCCACATGTACATAGTTAGTCATTAGCTTTGTTTAGGGTTTCCCTCGTTAGGTCTAAGCCGACATGCGTGAAGCCCTACTCGTAAAATTCCACAATTACTCGAACCCTTACTGTATCACTACTAAACGCTGGGGGTTCCTCACCCATGTCCACCGCGAACGTAACTTCATTCCCTAAACTATCAACAAACTTAACTTCAGCAACATAGGTCTCACCCTCACCCTTTTCTAGTGATTTCATAAGAGCTTCATATAGCCTTGAGAAGGCCAGCTGGAATGATACAGGGTTACTTAGGTCTTGCGGGGTTATCTTTGCCTGTGCTAATCCCTTAGCAATACTTAAGGGCACTTTACTTATTCTCGCAATCCCAGCGAATTCTGCCTTATGGAGGCTTTCCTCCGTTACCCTCACCTGAGTAGGTAACCAACACAATACTAATAAGCAGTTCCTAAACATCCTCTTAGTGAACTACAACAAAACTTATAAGGCGGAGGCAAAGAATACTCTGCGAATAAAGCAATTTAGGCAGATGAGGTGAGAGAGCAATGTCATCCCAAGGTCCAATCTCAAGCAATGTAGTCCTAGTAGGTAAGAAGCCCGTAATGAACTACGTACTAGCCACCCTAACCCTGCTAAACCAGGGCGTCTCAGAGATCGTGATAAAGGCTAGGGGCAGAGCCATCAGCAAGGCTGTCGACACCGTCGAGATAGTGAGGAGCAGGTTCCTCCCCGACAAGGTGGAGATCAAGGACATCAAGATTGGCAGCCAGGTAGTGACCACTGCCGAGGGCAGGCAGACTAGAGTCTCCACCATTGAAATAGTAATTGCCAAGAAGGAGTAAGCGACGGGCTTTAAGTGAAATTAAAGACTTTCAGCGCTTTTTTCCTGGCCATCCAATAAAGGCTGGCTCAGAGCCATAGTCCCATAGAAAATGCGTTAATAGCTTCCCCATCTACTACATTTTCGGTTGAGATCATTGGGGAAACTGCTTCAAATGCTCGAACAATGTGAACACCCCTTGCTGCAGGTGGCGCTAGACTTCACAGGCATTGAAGAAGCTATACGCGTAATGTCTGCTCTAAGAGACCTTCCAGTACCGATAATAGAGGTCGGAACGCCTCTAATCAAGGCTGAGGGTATAAGATCCGTAGCCATAATTAAGGCCCTAGCAAGCGCTAATGCCTTGATCCTTGCAGACATGAAGACGGCTGACGTAGGTGCCCTCGAAACCAGTATGGCGGCTCGCCACGGCGCAGATATCGTGACTGTTCTCGCATCAAGTGATGACGCTGTTATAGAGGCCGCAGTCACTGAGGGTAAGAAACTAGGTGTTGACATCATTGCTGACACCATAGGTTTGCGACCTGATGTAATCCTTCAACGCGTTAGAGAGTTGCATGAGCTTGGAGTTAACATAATTAATATCCATTCAGGGATTGATGTCCAACGAAGACTCGGTATTAGGGCCACATCATTCCGAGACCTTGCTTGTAAGATAAGGAATGGCTTGGGCGACGTGATTATCTCCGTTAGCGGAGGGATAAAGCCTGGGGACATTGAGGAATTCACTGAAGCCTGCGTTGATATTATTGTCATAGGTTCTGCTATCACTAAAGCACCCGACCCACGCGGGGCAGCGGCGCGCGCACTTAACGCCTTATCACGCGTATCACGGAAGTAACGCGCTCTACGTTTTTTAAGGTTTGAAATACCCTACTTACATTCGTGGGTGATGACGCACGTTAGAGGTGATGCTATTCATAGCGACAATTACGCTGATTATCCTAGCCGTAACCGGTTACGACCAATATATAGCGACACGTATAAGAGCTAAGACACTAGCTTCATCGAGCCACACTTTCCGGCCAGGGTCAAATAATTCTCTGGCTGAGGTGGACCCACATACAAGGATGAGGATAAAGAAGGTTAAGGCTGTTAAAGTTGGAAGTTATTTAGTCATTACGTTGGTCATAAGTGAAAACAGTTCCAGCGGAGATAAGGTTGAGGTAGATGATCCTTCGTTACTAATACCGCTGGTTAGTGCCCTAGACGATGAAGAAGGTGTGGAAGCTATTTCATAAAAAGATCCTCATACTCCTTTATGAGTGACACGCTTGTCTTGGTATCGGCAAATAGGCGCACTACTTCATTGACGTCCTCCACGAGTACCTTTGAGTGCCCATTCCTACTAGCAACTATTGCTGCAGGCCTGAGAAGTTGCACTGCGTACCTTAAGCTCCTTTCAGCACCTATGTCAGCAAGCCTCTCAAGCGCCTCATCGCTTAACTCGACTCCTTCCTCGTCAGCTCTTATCTCTATTATTTTACGTATCTCGTCCCTCGTGTAAGGCCTTACGGGAATCAGCAGTAACCTGTCAAGAAGGTCTAGTGGTATGCCGTGAGGTGAATCTATGTCCGTGCCCCGGATCTTCGTTATGCCTCTATTTGTTGCTAGTATGAGGATTGGTGAGAATTCTGACTCCAGCACCCTTGTTAAGAATGCGAATGCCTCAAGGTCCAGTAAATGCGCGTCATCTATGAAGAGCACCCCAGGCACAATTTCCGCTTTACCTTCCTCAACCCATTTGCGGACCTGATTATTGACGGATTTCCTCACCTCCTCATCTATCTCCTTTTCAAGTTCTATGCCAAATAACCCTGTAAGTGATAGCCTCTGACTGGCGGCATACACGTCTAGGTCGTTTAGAGTAAATACCCTCACTATTTCCTTCTCCCGCTTGACAGGGCCGCTGGGCATCTCCTCCTCCAGTCTCCATGGTTCAACATCGTAGTACTTGGCCTTCTCAACACCGCGGACCCTGCCTACCTTATGCACCACTCCTGTCTCAGCATCAATCCATATGTGGTCTCCACGCCTCACACGTAGCTGAACTAGCTGCGCAGTGACTTCCTCACCAACGTTTAGTGTGAGTTCATCATGTTTTGTTGCCAGGGTTATCCGTGCTTCACGCGGTACCCTTACGTAGGGATTGAAGGGATGCCTTGCATAAGCTATTTTTATACTTCTCACCACACCTTCGTATACTTTACGAACTTCCTTTATCTTAACACCCATGGCCTTTCGAACAGCTCTCATCAATATTTCAGTTTTCTTGACTTCAGTAGAGTATATTTCGCCACCGCTTAGAGCAACGAAGGGTGTGTCTTCCCCCAGCTCCCGGGCTATAGCTACGGCCAAAGCAGTCTTGCCTGTCCCTGGCGGGCCTACAAACAGTATGCCCTTCCCAGTCATCTTGCCTTGCCTTATCATCTCGACAACTATGCCTGCTGCTTTTCTGGCCTCCAACTGACCTACCAGCCCATCGGCCACGGGTTTCGGATTACCTTTTTCATCGAGCCCTAATCCACGTATGTGACTGTGTATGCTTATGCCGTACTCGCTTCGGCTTACCTTTATCTCCTTTATCTCCGCCATCAGCATCACCCAAAATCTATGAGATAGAGCCGCAGGAATTTAATTTTTGCCTAATTGAGACCTCGGGAACGCTTAATTTTCCTAAGGGTCAAATAACAACGGTGATAGATTGTCGCAGAAAGGTTCTGGAGGAAGCAAGGAACTACGAATAGTAACTAAGCCCGTCGTAACGGTGGAGGTTGTTAAGAAGGACCCCAAGAAGTTGAGGATCCTGCACATAGTTCAGGCTATGAAGGAAATCTCGGAGCGTTCCCTAACGAATCTCGTGTACATGCTGAAGAACGAGAAGAACATTGATGTAGGGTACGAGTTCATAATGATAGGGGACACTCCCAGTAGCAGGGCACTGGCAGAGGACATCAGGATACTGCTATACTTGGGGTTGCTCGAGACAGACCCCGTAACGCGTAGGTTGAGATTGACGTCGATAGGCGAAGAGTTCCTAGAGCAGAATAAACTACCTGAGGACGAGGCAGAGCCCCTAATGAAGGCGATTGAGGAACTGAAACCTAGGATTGAGGCGGAAGAGTCAACTACCGAGTTGTTGCTACGGGGCTTAAGGCGTAGGCGACGCAGGAGATTCAGGAGGTAATGCTTCTTAGTTCTGCTGGTAGCTTTTCACGGTACTTTCTAAGGAACTCCTCTTCCTTTTCCCTAACCTTGGGATGCTTGCGCTTGCTATCAGGGTACATTAGCGGTATGCTGTTAATTATTGGGTACCACCTACCACACTTAGGACAAATTAAAACACCTGCCACCACATCATGCTTTACACACTCCTTACAGTCTAGCTCCTCCTGCTGAAGTTCACTCACTTTCTTCCCTTTCCTACCACAATAAACGTCGCAGAATGGTACATTAACCTCGTATTCCTTCTCGAATACCCTCTCCTCAAACACGTAAAGTTTAAGGGGAAAGTGTTTGCACATGGGGCAAGCAATTAAGTTCATTAACGCGTACCTCATCCTCCCACTACCTCCTTTACTATGCTGAGTATATCATTAAGTAATTTCTCTGCCTTGTCCTCCGATCTACACTCAACAAATATCCTTAATACGGGTTCGGTTCCGGAGGGTCTCACAAGGAACCAGAAGTCCTTACCTATTCCTTTAACGCCGTCTATATCTATGATTCTCAAGTTGCTGTACCTCCTCTTTATTTCCTCAATTATTTCTATAGCTTTGCCTTTGTCACTTAGCGGGACCTTAGTCTTAATTAGGTGCGCGCTGGGTAGCTCATTAATGATATCACTTAACTTCCTACCCTCATAAGATAAGTACTCAAGCATTAAAGCCAATGCCATTCCCCCGTCCCTTACGTATTGGTGGGGTGGATACATGAAGCCTCCGTTCTCCTCAAACCCTGCCAGAGCACCTATCTTCATCATAGTTCTCGCTATACCCACGCTACCAACTTTAGTCCAGTACACTTCAACTCCTAGATCCTTGAGTACATCCTCAATTATGGTTGATGAGGAAACCGCCGTCACGACCCTCCTAGGCGCATCGTCTCCCCTATTCACCACTATATGCCGGCAGAGCAAAGCCGCGCTTCTATCTCCAGGGATTACGCGGCCCGTATCGTCAATGAATATTGCCCTGTCCGCGTCACCATCGTGAGCAACCCCGAAGTCAGCTCCGATAGCACGGACAATCTCTGAAGTATCGGTTAGGTTCTCGGGTACGGGTTCAGGCTCCCTATATGGTATTGGTGAGAGGTGTGCGTTAATGCTGAGAACCTTGACCCCTAAGCGTCTAAGTATTCTGGGGGTCGTTAACGCACCTACATTATTAGCACAATCAGCAACGACACGGAACCCCCTTCTCCGGATCCGCTCTGAGTCGACCTTCTTCACTACCCCCTCGACATAATATTCCACGGAATCACTTAGTTTGAAGTATTGGTCCCTGAAGGCGTGCCAAGGAACCCTCCTGTACCTACCGCTAAAGAATGCCTCCTCTATACGTTCCTCAACATCACGGGGTGCCTCCACTCCGTCGGCCATTATCACTTTCACGCCACTATATTGAGGAGGATTGTGCGAGGCAGTAACCATCACGCCGCCGTCAAATCCACGTTCCTTAACATTGAATTGAAGTGCGGGCGTTGGCAATGCTCCAGCGTAATAGACCTTAAGTCCAGAAGCTATTAACGCCCCAGTCACGACCCTCACTATGTACTCGTTTCCAGCCCTAGCATCATTCCCTACTAAGATTCTGCTACCTGGAGGGAAGTAATCTCCTATCGCTAAGGCTAAACGCAATATGAAGTCAGGCGTTAGCGTCTCGTTAACGACTCCCCTCACGCCGTCGGTCCCAAACAGCCTGTTGCGCATAATCACCACATCATTATCATCGAGATCATAAACTAAAAACTGTTTCACGGCATTTCCTTTAGGGCATGGGATTTGGGTACCGTCGTGTGGTTAGATGCGCTGACCTCAAAGCAAGGCACTTTGCTCGGATTCATAGCTAGGGAGTTAGAGAAGGCAGGATTTAGTACACTAGTTACTTGTAGGGAATACGAATACACGGTAGGCTCACTAAAGCGTTTAGGAATAAACCCCGTCGTTGTGGGGAGGTACTCCGAGGGAGATCCTTATGATAAGGTTCTAGCAGATGCTGAGCGGATATTGAAGCTCATACCTGTTGTGAAAGAGAAACGCCCTGCTGTATTAGTAGCGTACCCTAATCCCTCAGCTGCTCGGCTTGCCTACGGTGTAGGAATCCCATACATAGGTATAACGGACTCCCCCCACGCAGAGGTACCGAGCCGCTTATCACTACCGCTGGCGTCGGTCATACTGTGCTCTAAAGCCATAGATCCGGGTAACGTAATGAGATATATGTTTCGCGGTGATGCCAAGCTAATTCAGTATGAGGCCGTTGATGAGCTCTTTTGGATCCTTCGCAGCAGACCAAGCATGAGTTACATTAAGTCCCTGAGCCTTGATCCTGGAAAGTATGTCGTTCTAAGACCCCACGAGGAGAAAGCAACATATTATCGAGGACTCAAAGTGGGAGTAGACGTCGTTGAATTAGCGCTGACGTTGAAGAGGGAAGGGTACGTTGTTGTATTACTTCCCAGGTACCGTAGCCATCTCAAGTTAATTAGGGAGCTAGATTCCTTGGGAGTAAGACCTAGGATTATTCAGGGAGGATACGATGGTGTGAGCCTTACGTATTACGCAGCTGCCGTCATAACGGGCGGTGCGTCCATAGCTAGGGAAGCTGCGTTACTCCTAACCCCTGGCTTAACATACTATCCTGGAAGACTAGCAATAAATGAGTACGTGCAGTCTAAGGGGTACCCGTTATTTAACGTTACCACTAACGATGAGGTGCTTGAAATAATAGGTAAGTATGCAAAGAGCCCTAAGCCCCCATATGAGGATATAGTAAGCAAGCTAACTAAAGACTTCGAAGATCCTATGAAGAAGCTTCTACAGACCATAACGGAGATTACAGGGTATACCAAATGAAGGTTTTCATTAATTGCTGGTACCGGAACATAATGAATCATAGTTTCATGGAGAGCTTAACAAGGATTAATGCAGATGGCATAGAATTAAGCATAGACTATCCCTTACTCTTTACTCAGGAGATACCCAACGTATTCATTGACGCTATACATAGGGAGGGGCTGGAAGTAGGTTTACACTTACCGTGGAGAGAGGTATTCCTAGCTTCCCCCATTCCAGAAATTAGGAGGTTGTCAGAGAGAATAATATCAGGTGTAGTAACGTCCGTGACCAGCAAATTGGACCCTCTCTACTTCGTCGTGCATTTATCCACTAACCAGTCTTGGTGCGGCCCTAAAGACCAGCTCTGTCTTGAAGCTGCGAGCAAATCACTAGAGACCCTCTCGCAGCTTTCTGACGAATTAGGAATACCACTACTTATTGAGACTGTAATGGACCGGTGCTGCTCTAACGAGGAGCATCTACCTCACTTACTCATGCATGCTGACCCTGGAAAAATAGGTGTGTGCCTCGACATTCCACACATAATTGAGCGTAGGGTTAAGCGATGGAAAGTACTCCATAACCCCTTAACCATAGCTAATGATTTACCCCCAATAATGTTAGAACGCACTAAGGTGGTACACATCCATGGCGTTCACGTACCAGGACCCTACGCCGTCCTAACTCACGTTATTCCTTCCGAGGAATTCCTTAGGGAATTAACGCAGGCAATACGGTCACACGTTCCTCACGCGGGAGTGGGTGTGTTGGAAATATTCAAGGACATTACGGGGAGAGATATTAACATACGTGAACTGAGGTGGGTAGTAAGTTATGTGAGAGGAGGCAACCCAAAGTGAGAGAAGAAAGTTCAGGAATCGTAGTTCTGGGGATAGACGAAGCTGGGCGAGGTCCCGTTATAGGGGATATGTTTGTTGCTGGGGTCGCTATTAATCCCAGCATGCTTCAGAGACTCCGTGAACTTGGCATCAGAGATAGTAAAGAACTTACTCCAAGTGCGAGGTCTAGACTCGTGACAATCGTCCTGAGGTATGCCGAAGCAGTTATAGTTAAGCGGTTTCCTCCAGCAGTTATCGATAAGACGAACATCAACGTGTTATATGCTAAGGCCGTAATTGATTTAGTGAATAATATTCTACGCACAGGGCTACAAATTAAGAAAATCTACGTTGACGCCGTGACAGGTAAGAAAGCCCTCGCCATACTCAAGGGAGGGATAAGTAAGATACCATTTGTACTGGAACCCAAGGCCGATAGGAAATACGTTGTTGTCAGTGCTGCGTCAATAGTAGCTAAGTTTCTCAGGGATCTTCACGTGTCGAAACTCAAGGAAATATACGGTGACTTTGGAAGCGGTTACCCAGCTGACCCTAGAACCATAAAGTGGCTCGAGAAACACCTAATCGATTCTTCAACAGTAGTGCCCTCAATCATCAGGCGATCCTGGAGCACATTAAAGAAATTCGGTATAACGGTTGCTGAGAAAAAACAGGATCAAGGACTAGGCAAATGGTTCGAGGAATCCAAGGGCGGAACATTGTGAGGTTATTAAATCATTAAAGGTATAGAGGCAAAAAAGAAATCTTAGGGTGCTGACGTGCCGACTAACTTGCCAGCTGAAGCTAGGGCAAAGTGGGTTAAGTACCTAGAGGCTAGGACACCCGAGGAGAAGCTAAAGGCTTTGGAGGAGTACTTATCAGCCATACCGAAACACAAGGGCACAGAGAACCTGAGATCCTGGGTTAGAAGAAAAATCGCTGAATTAAGAGAGGAGATCGAGGAGCGTAAGGCTAGGAGAGCAGGCACGGGAGCACCAAGCTTCTTCATAGAGAAAGAGGGGGCTGCTCAGGTAGTAATGCTGGGGCTACCTAATTCCGGTAAGAGCGCCTTGCTCTCCGCATTAACAAATGCTAAACCGGATGTAAGCGAGGTACCCTTCACAACTAAGTTCCCGGTGCCTGGGATGCTGAAGTTTGAGGACATACAGTTCCAGCTAGTGGAGGCACCAGCAATCGTTGAGGGCGCTTCACGAGGAGCGATTTGGTGGGGATCCAGAGTCCTTGGGTTGGCACGTAACGCAGACGCCATAATGCTTGTCATAGACCTATCTAACAAACCGTTGAAGCAACTTAAGGTACTCTGTAGGGAGCTCTCTGAAGCAGGAATATACATAATCAAGCCTAGGGGTAGGGTCAAGATAGAAAGGACTAAGGCTGCACACGGGATAAAGGTCATCAGTTATGGAAGGCTAGAAGGCTGCACAGCTGATGACGTCAGGAAGCTACTGGAGAGCTACAAGATATATAACGCTATAGTGAAGATCTACGGTCACGTGACCCTAGACGATGTTGAGAAAGCTATTTACGAAAGAGTTACATTCAAGCCCTCATTGATAGTACTCACGAAGAAGGACCTCGTGACCCACGATTACGCAAAGAGGGTGGAGACGCTAATAAGCAAAGCCCTACCCAACGTACCTACGGCGATCACCTCAGCAATAAAAGGGGAGGGTCTAAACACAATACCCAGGATAATCTTTGATATCGTCGGAATAATCAGGATTTACACCAAGGAACCTAATTCCTCTAAACCTTCATCCGAGCCGATGATACTTAAGGTAGGGGCTACTGTAGAGGATGCCGTGAAACGCATACGGGAAGAGTTCCTAAGGTACTTCAAGTATGCCAGGATATGGGGACCCTCTGCCAATTATCCAGGTGAGCGTGTAGGTCTAGATCACGTACTGAAGGATGGTGACGTCATAGAAATAAGGACTAAAATCAAAGGTATATAAGGTTCAAGTAAGGTCACCAGTTGCTATGTATTTGAAGCGAGGCCCAAACTCATGGCAAGGAAGAGGAAGAAGAAAGAGAAGAAAGAGACCCAGG
The DNA here is from genome assembly GCA_027023255.1 of Desulfurococcales archaeon. Classification (GTDB taxonomy): domain Archaea; phylum Thermoproteota; class Thermoprotei_A; order Sulfolobales; family NBVN01; genus WAOL01. The sequence continues at coordinate 10,058 of JALVVU010000084.1, read as the reverse complement.
CTAAGACAAGGAAAACCAAGAGGAAGAAGCGGGAAGTAAACATAGACGCCTGGATAGATAAGTACGTAATGGATTTCGTAAGCTTGACAGGCCTGGATATCCTAGGGTTAACTAAAGAACAATATAAAGAGTTACTCTCGGACATCTTAATCGAGCTATACGGCTCACTTACGTCATACAGCAACGTGAAAGTCATAGCTAAAAGATACTTGCGGGCCCGCGATAAGATCAATGAAGTAATAGCTGCTAGGCTAGCATTCATGTTAAACGAATTAACGCCAGAACAATTAGAGTTCATAGTTTTCAATGTAGACGTAAACACTGCATTGAGTGTAATACCACGCATCTACAGGTTCTTAAGAAAATTAGGGAGGAACGACTTACTTGATATATTGCGTGTCAAGTGGAGGAACTCTTGGCTTAAGAAGAAGTACGGGGTTCTGCCACCGCAGTGTCCCTACTGCGGCTTTAATTCACTAATGCCGGACCTAACATGCTTAGTATGCGGTGCTTTAGTCAGTGAGAAGGACATTATTGAGAGTAAAGAGTTCCGAGTGAAGTTCATGGAGTTAATCCAAGGACTTGATTGCACAGAGTTGAGGGCTTTATTAAAGCATGATATTATTCTCTATAATGATAATGAAGTTAAACCACCAACTCAAGGGAGGTTACCTATTGACGTTGAGGTCTACATACCTCAGAGCTTGAAGAACATAATAAGGTCGGAATTTAGGGAAAAATGTGAGGGATAGAGTTGCCGTTAATGCTCAGAAGCGTTAATGATGCTAAGAAGGAGGTGTACTCTAGGAGGACAGTATTCCTTGCTTTAGTGGACCTAGACACAGACTCAGGTAAGCAAATGTTACAGATACTCAACAGGTTAGAGATTGCTTTCAGGAAGTACATGAGCTTTGCCGTACTACATATCAAAGGATGTGAACCCTCAGTGTCCCTGTTCCTTGAAGGAAGGGAAATTCTGCGGCAAGATTCGTTCTTTGGGAATACTGAGAAAGACTATAACGCATTAAGGATGAGCTTATGGAGCATACTAAAGGACTATAACATAGATAAAGAGAAACCGCATTGAAACTGTCGCTCGTCCTTACGTTAATAACAGTTTAGTAAGATCTACAATTCTGCGAGGAGATACACGCCCGTTAATTACCGGCACCCCTTCGAGGGCAAGGAGTTTCTCCTTGACTCTGCCTGCGCGCTTACCTGAGAGCGTGTAGCCACCTACATACCCATCAGATCTTACAACTCTGTGGCAGGGATACACTATTGGTCTCTCATTTTTCTTCAGCACTAGCGCAACAATCCTAGGGTGAATATTAAGTAAGCAAGCAATACTGGAATATGTCGTTACATTACCTATAGGTACAAGTTGTGTTAAAGCCAGTATTAGTTCCTTCACGACGTTTTTGTCAGAATCGCATGCACGTAGTGACACACCATCAAACACTATACAAGGAATACTGTACCGCTTCACTTGATTAACCCTCACTAGCTAAGCTACCTTTATTCTACCAAAGGTTAAAAATAGTGTAATTTGCTGACACCGATCCTTCGCAGGATACCCTAGGCTTACGGGAGGTTAGGCTCCTTCGAAGGCCTTCTTTGCCTTAATAGTTATGATGCCGCGTTCCTCGTCGCGTTCGACAATGAACTCGGTGCCCCATTTCTCTACCATGTTTTTAGGTAGATACAGATTTAACGGTAACGTGAAGTATTCGTATGTATACACTTTCCCCTTTACAACCTTTTTACCTATTACCTTCCTTGCTGTTGCTGTTCTTCTCATGATAGACATAACATCCACCGAGTAAGTGTTTACGCATGCCATTTATTAAGACTACATTACATGAATGTGAAAATTGGGTTTAAAAATGCAGTGTGACAGCAAATACCACTTAATCTATGAATGAGATACGCGGGGCCTACAGATAAGCCGTGAACTTCAGTACTTGACACTCTCTGAAATTAGTCTTTCTCATTATTCAGGTAACCCGGCCATATGAATAACTCGTCATCTTGCACATAGTCCTTAGCTGTTTTGATAGCCAAGTATGCTTTACTTAGCTCAAAGCCTAGGTACATTGCATGCTCGGCACTCAGGCCTGATTCACGTACTATGACTCGTCCTAGGCTGAGAGGATCTTTTCCTTCATACCTCGTTATTTTTCCGTTATGATGCACATCAACAACTATTCTTTGTGCTTCTCGATTAATATGTAACCTAATGTAAGTCCTCTCCATCCTTGGAGGGACTATCCCCTCCACTACTCTCTTCCTAATTACGGCTTCCTCAGGACTGTGTCGTATCTCTCTCTTCCGTTTATCTTTAAGAATTAGGAGGTTGTATGCTGTGTCCTTAGGCGGTGACTTCCTAACAAATGCCTCATAGATCATCATTCTAGCGTACGCAGCCTCTTCTGCCGCTCCGCAAGCCTTGCGGCTTGCCTCGGTGATCAACAGGTTACTGACCCCAACTTCAAACATTAACACCGATAAAAGCGCTATTACACCTGGACTATCTGCATCTATTAATTCATAAACATTACATGGCCCTGCTAGGAATGGATACCTTATCGACGATATTGCTTCCTTCAAAAATGTTAAGCTTTGAGCTAAGCCAAGCATTGGCGGCTTTAGTATAGGGTCTATTATTAATTTTCTGAAACCTGCACTCTCAGCAAGCTTAACCGCCCTCTTTATGGAGTTCATTGCCTCAGTCAATGAATTCGTTTTCTCAGGAATAAGCACAAGTGCAGCGTCTCTTTGGGCGTGACGTGCGATAGTATCTATGTCTTCAGCAGTAACGTTCAGTATGATGTCCGTTAGTTCGAACACCTCTCTAGGTACTTCGCTAAGGTCAAATACGTCTATCCCCGCCAGTAGCCCGAGCCTCCTTATTTCCAGTAACTTCGTTCGTAGGTCGTCATAGCAATTCTCTTCAACATTACATCCAACAATTACGCCACCGTACCCAAGCTTTGCTAGACCTGCAACTAAAGTCCTGAAGTTCTTGAACCTCCGTAACCCGCAGTTAGAGAACGCCATAGGACATAGCTCATAGAATAAGTTTAGGGGCGGGGGTCTCAGAGTAAATGATACGTTCCTAACCCTGAAACAGGGTTCCACTTTCTCCAGTTTTCTAAACAAGTGATCTAGACGCTTCTTACCATCCATCGTGATTACATCATCTGCCGGTATATCCGTACTAAAACACATACCCTCCCTCAGCAGGGCTATCATTTCCGGTAAATCACCCACATATTTAGGACCTTTAACAACGGGTACCCCTAGAACCTTCTCCAGCTTCCTTGCCGAACCCCTTATCATGCCCGGCAGTATCACTAGGTCAGCATTCGTTATCCGTTCCTTATGCTTTAGCAAGTCGCTTAAGATACTTTCAGTTGATGCAAGAGACGCGACTGATGCCGAAGACACGATAATCTCTAACTCTAGGTCACTGTAGCTACTTAATAGCTCCTTAGCCACACTCTCCACTAATTCTTTCGCTGATGTCGTAGTTACTAGGACGATCCTCGTAGCGATCACTCATAGAGTGATGCGGGCAGCGCGAAATATAAATTTTCGCGCGAAACACCTCTACGGTGAGTTCACTGCGCGAACGCGTGGAAATACTCCGCCTCGAGGGGCTGGCATTAAACGGGTTCGTAACTTCAGCTAAGCTCGAGAGTTGCGGAGAGGACAATTTATTCAAGATAGTTGCAGTGCTAGATAATGGCGATGTAGTTGAGACGGAATGCATGGAACATGAGAGAATAAGTAGAACGTTTATAGTAATTACAAGGTATAGGGAGTGGGGAAGAGTCCTAGCAAGGAGGGAATACACGGAGGAAATGATGAAAGGTATTACATATGACCTTGACCACAAAAACTAGTAGGGATGATTAGGACACCAGACACTGATCACTCCAAAACTCGTGGTGAAACTTCTAGTCAGTTAGGGTTTTTATATAGCTTGATAATATCATTGACGTTATTCATGAAGTGCTTCTAATGAGGATGTTGTTCAGCGTATATTCGAAGGTACAGCTGTATCGCAGAGGCCTTACCTTCAATACCGCATACTCCACAGGACCCGCCCTTGCCAGTACCCCCAAGACCCAGTACGTGAGTATGAAAACTCATTATCCCTTGAAGTACTCCTTCGAAACGAGTATCTCCTAAAAGCTCCCTCTCTGTTGCCTTCAGTATCATCACCTTTCTTACAAGACCCCCGAGAGATCACACTTAATCAACTCGCGGCATATCCTTTCTAGTGCCATCACATAATGCACGATAAACAAAGCATAGGTGTAATTGCCGTTCTGAAGGTGTGTTTCCTGCGTCGTTATGAATTTAGGTACGTCCCTGGAATCAAACCACCAGCTTTTATGATTACTGGAGTAAGTAATTCCTCGCTGAACAGAGTACTAAACCTTTTAGAGTTTAATGAATCACCAAAGTTATAAAATAAACAAAAGTAGACCGTAGTAGTTAAGGTTATGCAGGTAATCTTTTTTATCCCCTCAGACGGTGCTTTAGGTCGGGTTGTCAGTGCTATGAAGTTCTGCCCAAAGTGCGGCTCGATGCTCCTGCCGGAGAAGCGTGGTAAAAAACTTGTACTTAGGTGCCCAGAGTGTGGATATGAGGAGGTTGTTAAGTCCTCAGAGACTAAGGAGTATAGACTCGAAGTTAAAGCAACAGGCTCTAAAGTGAAAACGACATCCGTGGTAAGTGAGGAGAGCACTGCCAAGAGGAGTGAAGAGGAGTTGGAACAAGAGAAGGAGGAGTTCTATGAGGTCTTCCTAGAGATTATGAGTAGTGAGGAAGGCAGTTAGCCTTCTTCAAGCTTATTAAGCTCATATATTTATCAGTATTTCTTGGGCGGGGGTGCCCGAGCCAGGTCAAAGGGGTCGGGCTCAGGACCCCTTATCGGGGTGGGATCCCCGATGGCGGAGGCCTGCGTGGGTTCGAATCCCACCCCCCGCACCATCACTTAGGAGCCTATAATCATTGCTCCTTTTGCGACGACTTCTTTGTTACACGAGCGTATTTGAGTACCCGTAACCATTGCATTAAGGATCTTAACGATTGTTCCTCACTAGGAGAATCTCCTGATTTAAGGGATGTGAGGATCTCATGTATCCTCCTTGCAGCGAAGTCCTCGAGTTCGTCAAGTACCGCATCAGTTAATATCTCAACTACCTCACTCTCGGATTTAACGATTCTTACCGGGCCATGGATTGGACAGATAATTTCGCCGCTTCGAAGCTTGAAGAGAGGGGCACCGCAGAGCGGACATGATTTATCCAGCATCGTCGCCCCAGACCTCATAAGTTCCGCCATTTTGCGGACAACCTCATTCCTGTTGTCATCCATTCTCTCATCCCTGCAGAATTGTCTTTAGTTTAATTTATTATTCCTATGCATACCCTATTTAAGGAGGTGGTCGACGTGGCGAGTCCTGGCATAGATAAGAAGAGCCTCAATGAGGCTAAGATTAGGCAAGCTATGATATTACTTGAGAAAATCATTGGAGATTCCAGTGTCCCAAGGAACATCAGACGAGCTGCGATAGAGGCAATGAAAATGTTAAGGGATCTCTCCCTCTCACCAGGTGTGAGGGCAGCTAACGCCATAAGCATACTGGATGAAGTATCACAAGATCCCAACATGCCAATGCATACAAGGACTGCAGTGTGGAACATTGTTGCCGTGCTATCAACGGTAAAGGACTAACACATGCCGGCATCCTATAGCCCAGACTGGAATGTGGGGTACTCTAAATCATGCCTATACGCGCTAGGGTCAGAGGAATTTATTCTACAGCAATATCTAAAATACTTCACGACAACGGCATTGAGTTAGTGGATGTAAGCCCGGTAATAGCGGAAAGATTAGGGATAGATGAACGCAGGGGGAAGCCGGCGGACGTTACCGTAAAGTCCGACGAAAATAACCCCTCGCAAATACTGATACTGGGTTTCCCTGGCGAGGTGCATACCATCAGCTCGATCATCGAGAATACCGTACCTGACATAATAGTGTATAGACCTAAGATCGGGTTGTACGCTGCGTTTAAGGCTCGTATAATAGGGCAGGAGGGACGTGAGTGCATCGCGGAAACTCCAGTAGGTCCAGCAACACTTGTGGATGAGCCGGAGTGCGTGGCTGGAAGAGAGATACCCGTTACTGTTGTTAAGGTTCCCATAAGGCCCGGAGAACGCATGGTTGTCTCAAGCAGGGTTAGGGTAGTCGGTAAATATGCAATAGTGGGGAAAGGCTCCGGCGTCTCCTTCAGCAACTTCATCAGAAATAAGGAACGTATATCAAACCTGCTAGAGGCATCAGCCCAGTACGTAAGGCAAGGATTCAGCATTCGGTGGAGGAGCAATGCAGACGAAGCAAACTTGGAGGAAGTTGTCAACGAGATCCCACAACTGATTTCAAAACTAAAGGAGGTTGAACACAGGCTAGCAAACGCAAAACCTTTGGAAGTTGTGTATATAGGGGAATTCATGAGGTTAGTGGAACTCACCTATAACTCAAAGGCCTACTTAGACGCTGTTCGAAACGAAGTTGCGCCAACCACACCCTATCACCATATGCTCAGGTCAGACGAGATACGAAGTAACGGGCTCGTGGACTTACTGGACATTATCGCCGCAGAGGTGGAGGGCCCTAAGCTAGCTACTCTAGTGCGAAAGTGGATAACACATAGATTGAGCAATAAACGCGACATAATCCTTCTCCATAAGAGGATCACCAAGAAAAACATAGTGCTAGGAAAAGCAAAACCCGTTGAAGTAATTGGTGGCGAAAGAATAAGTGTTACCGTGAAGAGGAACGTCAAGTCCCCGGGGGAGTACGACGGGTTAAATATACCTAAGGAGCCCGGAGACCAGATCCTGACGTACATGACGGAAGGATCCTGGATAACAGAGCACAGATACTTCGATAGAAATGGTAATCTAAAGGGAGTGTATGTAAATGTGAATACCCCGCCTGAATTCCTTCCTTCCGGTCAGGTACAGTATGTTGATCTGGAGGTAGACTTAGTTAGGGCCTCTGGGGAGCCTTGCAGGATCATTGACAGCAAGTTATTCTTAGCCCTGGTTAGGGGAGGATACGTCCAAGGCGACATCTACGTTAAAGTGCTTAAGGCGATGGATGAAGCCATCAGTAAGTACTGCGTGAAGGATGCGCTAGTAAAACTAGCAGAGCAAACCAAGCTTTGAGCAAATCAGCTTTTTACACTCCAGAATGACCTTGTCAAGTTCCTGAGTCCCGTCCACCAGGACTAATTCTCCATTCTTGACTAGCTCTAAGTATATCTGACGCGCCTTTCTGGTGAACTCCTTACTGCTCTCTAAGTAGGGTATGCGTGTGGTTGAGCGCTTTTTTCTCAGCAGACCCACTTCCTCAGGAACGTCGAGGTATATAGCTAAATCTGGGCGTAAAGCAAAGTTATTTAATGTCCTTATCCATTCAAGCGGAACGCCGTGGGCACCTTGATATGCTAGGGAAGAGTAGTAATAGCGATCCATAACGACAACCATACCAGCCCGCAGGGCAGGCTTTACTAGGCATTCAATGTGGTTGTACCTGTCGGCAGCCATGATTAGTGCCTCAAATATACCACCTAGTACTGAGCCCTTCTTATTCAGGATCGATATCAATTCTCTGTCGAAAGGTTCGTAAGTATATAGAGCATTGAATCCCTTCCTCTTTAACTCATTAACTAAGGTCTTCGCAACCGTCGTTTTACCAGCACCATCAATTCCCTCGAGCACTATTAGTTTTCCTTCATCTCCAACCATCTTGTGCCACCTTATCCTCGCATTAACACCTTAATGTTCAGGGGAAATAACCTACTTCTTCATTACTAAGACCGAATCGCGTATACAGAAAATCTTACCATTATACTTCTTAAGGTTCTTAATCACGCTACAGTCCACTAGCTTATAGAGCGGTATGTCCGCCATAACTGCGCCAACTGTTGTTACGACATCCTCATTACATGTGACTATAGCAACCGGTGCATTCCCACTTCTCGATAACCCATAAATTACGTAGGACCCTACCGTACTGCCTACTGCGGTAGGGTACAGCAATATTTTGCCTTTAACACTACCCCCACTACGTACTTTCCCTGACTCGGCATCTATATCTCCAAGAAATGATATTGGGTGATCAATAACCTCTAACACCCCGCAAAGTTCGCCGTGTTGCCGCGTACCCTCGACTATGGCCTTCAGCTTTATGATGATGTCAGCTGTGTTGTCACCCATGTAACCTCACCCCAAATCTCTTAAGTATCTCTTTTCTATCCATTATGAAAGACTTAACATACGCCAGCCTGGGTAGGTAGTGAAGTGCCTTAGCTGAGTCTGTTACTACTTCCTCAACGCCTAGGAGATCCAGCCTAGTGACTACAGGACACACACCCTCTACTATCTTCACTTTGCTGTTAGATTTTGCCGATATTCTGCTACATGGTAGTGAGAAGCACCCTGTTATGATCCATAATTCTTCGTTGCGTGCATTGCTGTATGTTCCCCTCACGTGTAGGGTAATTTCAAGGATCTCCTCCTTACTGACGTGTGGGCAACCTATAACGTATAGCCTATCGCCAGTCGCTTCTTGGGGTGGGCTGTGCTCCTTAATGAATGATCTGACATCCTCTTCAGATAACCTCACGTGTTCTTGTATGTTGTCTTTCCTTACCCTTCTACAGTCAGGGGTAATCCCTTCTAGGAATACCATGGGAGCGCTGGAACTTGTCCCGACACCGGCTAGGAACGCTTTCAGCCACTCCTCTGGCACTCTACCTAACCCTTCTACATAAGGTATTTTTGAGGGAGACATCCTTCCTGTTAAGTACCCTATTACTGCCGCCTCTGACAAGGATGAGGGTTTCGGAACTTTAATTAAGATTGATGGATATCGTTCTTCATCCACATGCATTCCACAGTAGGGAGCCCTACCCACTATGGCTTCGAGGAGAGCCAACGGACCGCCCTCGCGATTGGTTCTCGCTCCAAGCACACTATTAGCGTAAAGCACAGCATTACTTTCAGCCCATGCTAGGTGTTCACCTACCTTAGGTCTACGTATATGATAGGGGGCACACGTGAAGGCACGTGCCCCCATACTGATTAATGCGTTTATTATTCGTTCTTGATTGTCAATCACATTCTTACTGAATCCCCTTCCATTAAAGGAGAGGTAATGTGCAGCATAAGGATTAGCGGTCGTGAGCACCGAGAATTTAGCCCCGTTATTCACTAGATCCTCGAGAAACTCAACGCCATATTTCCTTATGTTGAAGTAAGAAATACCCGATACGTGTGCATGGCTTACATTAACTAGCCTCTCCGCACCAAAAATTTCCCCTACCTTAACAATAACTTTAAGGGCTCGGGCCTTAACCTCCCCTTCATCGCCTCGAAGTATTCTCTCTTCCTCCTTAGTGAGGTACATAACTCATCGCCCTTTAGGGTACGTGGGGCGCTCATATTTGCTGCGTTCTTTCAACGGGTAAGTCGCATCAATACCCATCTTGGTTACTATACCATCCTCCGCTGTGGGGTCTAACGTAGAGCCACGTGCATTGTTTATTATCACTAAGCCTTTATCCGCTCGGAAGCGGGTTGCTATAGCCCATTCCACGTCCTCTGGTTTATCTGGATCAATATCGTAATCAACTACAACTACATGCTTTACGCTGGGATGAGCACCGAATGCCGCCATGATAGCGGTCTTGCCGTCCCCGTCACTGTTTCTCTCAATGGATATTATTGCGTGAAGCCACCCGCCACCCGCGGGAGTTAACCGTACTTTAATTACTCGCGGAACGGCTTTACGGACAGCGTCCCAGATCGCTGCCTCTCTGGGGAAACCCATAATGGTTTTGTGTTCCAGCCCTCCGGGGAGAAGAACATGGAAGAATGCCCGCGAACTTTGATTGAGGTAGATCTTTTCAACCCTAAGATACGGTTGTTTTCTTTTCCTGTCGTACAGGTTAAGTAAATCTACGAACGGGC
>JALVVU010000083.1 GCA_027023255.1 Desulfurococcales archaeon | reverse complement strand
GAGGGATCACGGATTGAAGGCACTGCTTAAGTCAAGCTACACGCTGATAGTGGGCTCGCTTGCGTTCTTCGTAGCTGTCCTAGTGTTCTCCTCCCTCCTAACGTCCGTCGCGATGTTCCAGGGAATGACGCAGTCCATAGCAGCCACGGTTAAGTGGGAGGGAATACTGGCGAGCGAGGCAAGACACTCGAAGAACCCTGTAAGCATTAGCGTCGCGGTTGATGAGGTTAGGGAACTAGCTAAGCGCGTGGCTGAGGCGCATGAGAGGCTCATGAGTGACCCCCGAGTTAACGAGTCCGTCACCTACTTCGCACTCACGTTCGTGCCACCAACCCAAGCAAGTAGCACTGCGACGAGCAAGTGCCCTGAGCTTGTTGACCTAACCACGTCCTTAGGGGTACTCGTTGTTTCGGGCATAAGGCTAAACGGTAGCTACGCTGTTTGGTACCCCGGCGTTGGTCAGGGGCATGCTGTGAGGGTGTACCTGAGTGGATCCCCACAACTCGTTAACTGGACCCTCGCTAAGGAGGTCCTCGGCATCGCGCCGCGGCTCCCGCCGTCGAAGGCGTCTAAGGTGCTTAACGACATAGTTGGTAACCCGTCGATTCCAATAACCAAGCGCACGGGGCCCTTCTCCGTAGTGACGAACGTTATTGATCTGGGCCTCAACGCGATGGCGTACGTTGTGACTACCCCCGACCACGTGGGTACTGTGCTGAAGTTACTCAATGCCGTCGGGAACGCGTCAAGCAGGTACTGCGGTGCGGCACCCTCAGTTAGGTTCTCCTACGTGGTTGCTTTGGTTGACCTGAAGCCTAACGCGTACTTGAACCCCGCATCAATATCTGCTAGCATAGCCACGGCTAGGGCGGTGATTAGGGATCTAAGCAGTAAGGCAGGCTTCAAGATCGCGTCGACGTACCTCATGGAGAGGAAGTTATCTGCCTTCACGGGCTTGGAAAGCTTCATGCGCATCGGGATAGTCTTCGGGTTAGTGCCGGTCGCCCTCATATTGATTGCCGCGATCCCCTCCGTGTCCGAGTCCGCCATACTGAGTGTTAGGAGGGTGATCGCGCTCGTGAGGCTTAGGGGTGCTTCGCCGGGCAGGCTTAAGCGCTGGATATGGGTTGCGACGATTGGTTCAGGCATCGTTGGCTTCCTCGTAGCTTGCGGTGCCTCATGGCTCATTTCCGGGGTTGCGTACGGTAATTACTCATTAGCCCTGGACGTGCTGGCCGACCCGGTATTCCTGGCTGCGTCCATAGTCCTCACAGCGATTACCTTATCGTACCTTGCGTGGAAGGCGGGTAAGGTGGTTGCCGCCTTACCGCCTAAGGAGTCCCTTAAGACCACCTTAACTCCTGAGGCGCTTCTAGAGCCCCTTAAGATGGGTAAGTTCGGGTGGTTCTGCCTAATCGTTGGCCTCTACTTCGTTGTCATGGGCTTCGCAGGGTTCTCGGCTCAGACCGCGTTAATGAATGCCTTTAAGTCGGGGCACGCCAGCCTAGGCGTGATCATAGGCTTAGTAATTCTGGCGACCATAGAGGGTATTCTCAAGCCCTTCGCGCCAGTAATGCTTGCTTACGGCTTCGCCAAGCTGGTCACCGTGCATTACGACGCGGTCGTGGGTAAGGTGATGAGCGTCGCTACCGCTGGCGGGAAGTACGGGTTAGTTGCTAAGGGCTTAGCCATGGTGATGAGGAGGAGGGCCGCCGCAACGATGATGCTGGCGGTCTTCGCCTTAACCCTAATGACTCAGGCTCTCATACTTACCTCCGCTTCGCAGTCAGCCCTAAGCACGTCCGTAGCGGCGTCGATAGGGGCTGAGGTCATAGGCGCCAAACACATGTTCGGCGCGTCGCCAGACTCGGTCGTTAGCGCCCTAAAGAAAGCGCCTGGAGTTACTGAGGGCTGGTCAGCCGCCGCGCTCGGGTGGGATGGCGGGGTAAGCATCAGCAACAACACAGTGATTGGGATGGGGGTGATCATTGTTCCGGATCCCGAGAAGCTACTGCGTAACACGTACTGGTATGCTGAGTGGGGTGTTGGGAAGCCCTTCGACAAGGCTCTCCTGAACTCCCTCAAGCCTGGTGAGGCCCTCTACGTATCCCCACGACAGGCAGCGTTCATCCCGAGCGTGCAGTCCTTGAGCGTTGGCAGCGTTGTGAACGTGTGTGTCGATGCTGAATGCAGGGTTATGATCAAGAATGTTAAGATAGTTAGTGTGGTTAGGGGGTTCCCAGGGAAGCCCTACCTGGCATTAGGTAGTGTGGGTAAGTCGGTCATAGTGCTCGGGTCTTGGGCTCTTAAGTCATTGTGTGAGGAAGTCAGAAAGGTAGCCGCTAAGGGCGAGCAGCTCCTCTACCCGGACTTCAGGATAGTGGTCTTCACCATGGATCCCTCTAGGGCCTCGGCGCTCGCAGGTAAGGGCTACACGGTAGTTAAGTTAAGGGACGTTACGTCAAGCCCTCAGTACAGGTTAACGGAACTGATATTCGGCGGATCCACATCATCGCTGGCTGAGGCCTCAGTGATACTCGCGCTCTCCACCGCAGTTGCGGTGATGGTGGCGTGGACCGTTAGTAAGGAGGTAAGTAAGGTGTACGTGCTCCTCAGGTTAAGGGGCGTCAGCTCAGGAGGCCTAACTAAGGTCAACCTCCTCCAGTGGGGTGCGACGTCACTCATAGCCGCGCTAGTTGGGGTAGCTGCTGGAGGGGCGTTAGGGTTGGGGGCAGCCTCAACAATCATAGGGTCCGGGGCGCAGTCAATGGTAATGTCCCTGCTGATTGAAGGCATCGGCGTCGACCCGACGCTAGGCGTGGTTAAGCCAACGATACCTGCGTGGGGCGCGGTGCTGATGAGCGTAGTGACCCTAGTCCTCATGTTCGTCCCTGCCTTAGTCTCCATACGCGCGTACCGTGGCGTGCTTAGGGAGAGGTTTATTGAGGTGAGGTAAGGTGAGCGCCGTTAAGGTGGGCCCGCAA
>JALVVU010000082.1 GCA_027023255.1 Desulfurococcales archaeon | reverse complement strand
AAAATATAGAGAAATTGAAAAAGAGAAAATGATGAGAGATAGTGTTTGTTTATATTCTCCTCATTATTCAATTATACAAACTTCTTTCTTAAAATAGTTAGTAATTTCCAGTGGAAGTATAGGGGTGTGGGGGTCTTGTTACCTGCCCTAATTACGTTTGAGTGTATGGGTTGGAATTGGGTTGCTCTGTAAGGTTTGTTGTTTTGGGTGGGAAATGAGTGGGTTCCAAAAGAAGGGTTGGGGTTACTTGCCGGCTAGCTTTAGTATGGTGTTCCAAGCGTCGTCGACGGCTTTCTCCAGTATCTTTATGTCGTCCTTGGTTAGTGTTCTGAATCTTCCTTGTAGTTTGATGTATTCCTCAATGGGTTTCCTTTTGCTCTTGTCTGCGTAGGGTCTGCTTGGTGGGCTTATGGTTACTTTCCCGTTTTCGGCTTCGAATAAGATCCACATGCCTGTCTCTACCGCTAGTTTGGCTACCTCGACTGTTTTTGATGGGTCGAATCTCCACCCTACTGGGCATGGGGCGTGTAGGTGTATGAACTTGAAGCCCTTGATTGACGCTGCCTTCCTTAGTTTCGCTATGAAGTCGAGGGGGTACCCGACGCTGGCTGTCGCTACGTAGGGTACTTTATGCATGAGCATTATTAGTGGGAGTTCCTTCTTGTTCTCCCTCTTCCCCCTCCATGTCGTGGTGGTCCACGCACCATAGGGTGTTAGTGAGGATCTCTGTATCCCTGTGTTCATGTATGCCTCGTTGTCAACGCAGATGTGGATTATGTTGTCATTCCTCTCAGCAGCGCCTGAGAGCGTCGCGAACCCTATGTCCGCAGTTCCTCCGTCACCTCCCCATGCAACCACTACAGCGTCCTCGCCGAGGATCTCCTTGGCCGCTGATACTCCAGCAGCTACTGCATCCGATGACGCGAACGGGACGTTGAGTGTCGGGTAGATGAATGCACCGCCTGGCATTAGGCCCTGAATTATTGAGGTGCATCCGGCAGGCACCACTAGGATAACTTTCTTCCCTAACGCCATCCCCAAGTACTTGAGGCCCAGTGCCTCAGGGCATCCTGGGCATGATGCGTTGCCGGGTAAGAGGAGCTTTTCCTTGGGTAAGTCCCTCAACGTGACCGGCACACTCCATCACCTCCCATAATACCATTCAATAAACCTCGAGAACTTACCTGTCTCCTCGACCTCCGCGACGGACTTCAGCACAGCGTCAGCTATGTCCTCATACGTCACGTCCAACCCGGTAATCCCTGCTAGAATGTTCTTCACGGGTACATGAATCCCTGCAGTCATTAGGTGGGCGGCAACGTCAAGGAATAGTGGGCCTGCCGAGCCTGCCGACACTGACCTGTCGAACACCACGACGCTCTTGGCATTAACCACCCACTTAAGTATGTCCTCACGCGGGAATGGCCTAACGTAACGTACCTTAATCAACCCGACTTTAATGCCGTTTGTCCTTAGAGAGTCCACAGCCTCACGCATGTCGCCTACCCAAGCACCCATCCCAACGATGAAGTGAGATGCATCCTCACACCTGTAGCACTCGATTAACCCTCCGTACCTTCTCCCAGTCAGCTTACCCCACTCCTCATCAACTTCTTCGATGACTTTCTTAGCTGCTTCCAGTGAGTTGTGGATGTCCTCCCTCATCCTCATGTTCTCCTTAAGGTTGCGGGGCACGTTACCCATTAGCAATGAGTCACCAGGCTTGAACACGTATGGTTGCCTTCTGGGTGGTAGGAACGTGTCCACGAGCTCCTGGTCAGGTATGTCGACCGGTTCGGTCGTGTGGCTAAGTATGAATGCGTCAAGACCAACCATCCCGGGTAGGAACACACGTGGGTCCTCAGTTATCTTGAACATCTTTATTGTCTCGTCCAGAACCTCCTGGTTGTGTTCAGCCATCATTATTAGCCAGCCGCTGTCACGCTGATCCATTATGTCTGAATGGTCAGTCCAGATATTCCAGGGCGGACCTAAGGTCCTCGTAACTATGGTCATTACGAGAGGTATCCTCGAGCCCGCGACCCACCACACCATCTCGTGCATGTACAGTAGTCCCTGAGATGATGTGGCTGTGAATGCCCTAACACCTCCTGACGCCGCACCGTACGCCGCGGCTAGTGCTGAGTGCTCTGACTCAACCCTAATCATCTTCGCGTCCATCTCACCGTCCTCTATGAACTGCGCTAGCTTCTCAACAATCGTTGTCTGCGGGGTTATTGGGTACGCAGCCACTACCTTAACCCTTGAGAGTTTGGCGGCGTATGCCGCCGCGTAATTACCTGTTAAGGGCTTAACCACCATCGCGATCACCCTTCAGGAACCATGGTTATGGCGTTCTTGGGACATACAGACGCGCAGATTCCGCACCCCTTGCAGTAGTCGTAGTCTATCTTGATGAAGGGTCCTCCCTCCTCATTCAAGTCGATGGCGTTCTCGGGGCAGTAGAGCCAGCAGAGCCTACACTTAATGCATTTGGAGTCATCGTACGCCGGCCTCATAACTCTCCAGGATCCTGTCTTACCCGCGACACCTACGCAGGGCTTCGATATTGGGAGAACCTTACCCTTAACTTCCCCCTCACTCAAGGACCTTCACCTCCTCGTAGGCCCTTCTAGCGGCTTTCGCGTTGACCTCACCCCTGCCACCGCCTAAGTAATCCTTTATTGCCTCCTCAATGATGCCTATGTCGAACCCTAGCGGCCTTGCTAGCGCGCCGAGTATAGCAGTGTTGACTAAGGGCCACCCAGCAAGAACTAGGTTTAAGTCTAAGGCGATTTTGCTTGCGTTCACGTAATAAACCCTGTAACCCTCACCGAACTCAGGTTTTGACGGAGAGTTAATGACTATTACCCCACCCTGCTTTAAGCCGTCCAGCACGTTCACTAGCTTAGGTAATGCTGGGTCAAGCACTACGACAATGTCGGGGTGTCTGATCATGGACCTCACCCTAATCCTCCTCTTCGAGATCCTGGCGAACGCCATTACCGGCGCTCCACGCCTCTCAGCACCGAAGAACGGGAACGCCTGTCCCCATAGCCCTGCTTTGTAGGCGGCGTAAACCAGTATGTTTGCTGCGGTAACGGCTCCCTGCCCTCCCCTACCGTGGAATCTGATTTCAACCATTCCGTCACTCAAGCTCAAGTTACCGCCTCACGTAATCATTCATTGAACTGTGTAAAATATATTACCCTAACTAATGTAGAAAACCTATGTTTAGCAACGTCAAATTTTGCACAAATATTTTAAAAAATTTAAGCATGATCTCCTCACTTAGTTGAAGTCATCCTCGCAAGGTCCTGAGGAGTGTCAACATCGGCGAGTGTGCCGACATCCTCAGTAGGCACGTAAACAACGTAGTTACCAAACCTCCTAAGGAAGCCCTTCAATCCCCTAGTCTCCTCCCCTATCTCAAGCACGTACCTGAGTAATCCCTTACTAACCACGAGGGGGTGCCCACCCTTCCCTGTCCTAACGTACCTAGGAATAACTACGAAGTCACCGCCCGACCTAAGGGTGGACGCGACCGAGATCAAGTTACGGAGGGTTGTTGGCTTAATGAACGGGAGGTCACCCGGGTGAATAGCTACGATATCTGAGTACGGCATCACGGCAGCCACGCCTGCCTTAACGGATGATGACATCCCCTCCTCATATCTCCTATTAACCACGAAAGCCACACTGTCGAAGTTAACAGCGTTGATCACTTTCTCTTTCTCGTGACCCACGACAACCACGATGCTGTCAAATACCCTAGACTCAATGAACTTCC
This sequence comes from Desulfurococcales archaeon, assembly GCA_027023255.1. Classification (GTDB taxonomy): domain Archaea; phylum Thermoproteota; class Thermoprotei_A; order Sulfolobales; family NBVN01; genus WAOL01. The sequence goes on along the minus strand of JALVVU010000082.1, from coordinate 42,644 downwards.
TAATAGTATGATGTATTAAGGGGGCCCTAATACTGTCGAGCTCCATCTCAGTAACTAATTTATTCCCAGGGAACCTGGTTGAGAGGCCTGCAGCGAGTATCACTGCTGTCACGATCATTTTTGTTTATCCCAATCACCATAGGTACGCACTCTACTAAATATTAGGGTGTTATAACGGTAAATTAGTGGGAGCTAGTAATGGGGAGGAGCTTACCCGATAATGAATTAATCAAGAAAGCAGACGAGCTACTGAATTCAGGCAAGCCCATAGCCATAGCAACAATAATAAGGAAGGAGGGTTCAGGACCAAGAGATGTTGGAGCGAAGATCATAGTCACGCAGGAAGGTGAGGTCTACGGAACACTTGGCGGAGGGTTCTTCGAGCAACACGTAGTTGGTGAAGCTGTGAAGGCAATAAAGGAGGGGAAACCCAAGACACTGAAGTATTCGTTCACGGGGAAGGAGGTGGAGGGAGCCATTAATACCGGCCTAATATGCGGTGGCATGGTGGAGGTGTTCATCGACGTGTTAAAGCCTGTTCCCAAGGTAGCTGTGTTCGGTGTTGGGAGAGTTGGAGGCCCTTTAGCAAGGATAGCAAAGTTCACAGGATTCGATGTGATCATAGCGGACACTAACGAAGAAGTGATAAGCGAGGACCTTAGGAAAATGGCGTCACATGTAATCGTCGGCAACCCCAAGCATATTGGGGGCGAACTCAGCAAGCACTTAACCGAGCATGATTACGCGGTCATAACGTATGGCGAGATCAACGCTGACTACACGGTACTGAAGGAATTGATAAACTCCAACGTCGGATACGTAGGGCTACTTGGAAGTAGGAGGAAGGTTACTGAGTTCATTAAGAAACTCATTGCTGAGGGCGTACCCGAGGAGAAGATACTGAAGAAGCTTTCCGCCCCTACAGGAATAGACATAGGAGCGGAAACCCCCGAGGAGATAAGTGTCTCCATAGTCGCTGAAATCATAGCTAAGTTCAGAGGTCATGAAGCTCCAGGCAGGCTCTCCATAGTGAGGACCGTGCTGGAGAATTTGAAGCAAGGCAAATAGTTAACCTAGTTAATGGAAAGGATTTACGACCACGAAATAAGTTAATGTCTCCTCATTAACATTATTAAAACAATTAATTATAAATCAGTCAATCACGGTAATATTTTTATTATAACAGGCTAAACTTTAGATGGTGATATGTATACCGCGGTTCAACGTTTACATACCAAAAGACGTTAGTGATGCTCTGAACGCACTCTCCCAAAGAAAGGACTTAATACCGATGGGTGGTGGCTCAGACCTCCTAGTACTGATAAGGAACGGGATAGTCAAGGCGGACACCGTCCTCGACCTATGGCCACTAAGAAAGGAACTAGCCTATATTAAACGAGAGGATGGCACCGTCAGGATAGGGGCCCTAACAACTGTTTCCGAGCTCTGCGAGTCAGACCTAATCAAGGACGTGAGGTACGCAGGCCTAGCTGACGTTTGCAAGAAGTTCAGCACACCATTCATAAGGAACATAGCTACGGTCGGGGGGAACGTGGGTGCAGCCCATCCATTATCTGACATAGCGTTAATGTTACTAGTGCTCAACGGGAAGGTGAAGCTACTAAGTAAGAATGGAGAGAGGGAAGTGAACATAGCGAAGTTCTTCAAGGGTAAGAGACGAACTGTTAGGAATCATGACGAAATCATAGCTGAGGTAAGCTTCACTGAAACACCACATAACTCTTCAACAGCTTTCATAAAGTTTGATAGAAGATGGGGACACGCGATGGGCTACGTCCTTGTTGGGGCTTACATGCAATTACGTGACAACATAATTGAGGACGTGAGGATAGCGTTCGACAGTACGGGGAACCCATACCCGGAGAGGGTGTGGACGACTGAGGAGTTCCTTAAGGGGAAGGAATTCAGTGACGAGCTAATCAAGCAGGCGCTAAACAATGTCCTACCCAAGGAAATGAAGAGGATAACAGACTACAGGGCATCAGCGGAGTACAGGCTTGACCTATCAAAGGTTCTTCTGAGACGCGCACTCCTCAAAATAAAATCAAGGATTGAGGGTGGTGGTTAACGTGAGCGTGATTCCGCGTGAGGAATGGGATAAGTACCCAGACATAGAGATAACACTAAACGTTAACGGGAAGGACTATAAGGTGAAGGTCAAGCCCTACGAACGCCTACTTGACGTGCTGAGGTACAAGCTAGGATTTACTGGCGTCAAGGAAGGATGCGGACGTGGAGAATGCGGGGCTTGTGTAGTCCTAATGGACGGTAAGCTAGTCCCATCATGCCTTGTGCTGGCTGTGAGAGCCAATGGTAGTAAAGTACTGACGGTTGAGGGGCTAGCGCCTGAAGGAAAGCTCCACGCAATACAGAAAGCGTTACTCGACACGTACGCGGTGCAGTGTGGCTTCTGCTTCCCCGGAGTCATACTGGCGATAAAGGCATTACTGGACAGGAACCCCAACCCAACCGACGAGGAAATCAAGGACGCGTTAAGCGGTCAGCTATGCAGGTGCGGGAGTTACCTGAGGTTCATAAAGGCAGTGAAGCTCGCCGCCCAATACATTCGTGAAGGCAAAGAATACTTCGATGAATCGGGGGCGAGGGGGTGAGACCCATGTCCGAGTTACCTGAGTATGTGAGGATAGTGGAGGAGATATTCGATAAGTATAAGGATAAGGAGTTCCTGTACGTAGGTAAGAGGATACAGCGCTGGGACGCTATTGAGAAGATTAAGGGGAGGGTGTTATTCACGGCGGACTTCGCCAAGTACTACAGAAACGCCGTATTCGTCTACAGCGTCAGGACCAAGTATGCTCACGCTAAGATAAAGTCAATAGATATCAGTGAGGCTCAGAGGTATCCTGGAGTCCTACGCGTAATAACGGCTAAAGACATACCTGGAGTCAATGATGTGGGTTATGTAATACCAGACCAGCCGCTACTCGTCAGTGATAAGGCAAGATACATAGGCGACATAGTAGCCCTTATAGTTGCGGAAGATCCTAACGTAGCTAAGGAAGCTGGTGAGCTGATCAAGGTAGACTACGAGAAACTACCCGTAATAACGGATCCACTCCAAGTGATTGACCTAAGGACTCTTAAGGAGAAAGAGCACCCACTAATTCACGAGGAGAGAGGTAGTGATGTAGTTGCACATTTCAAGATAAGGAAGGGAGACGTTAGAAAGGCATTCGATGAAGCCGATGTGGTTGTTGAGGGAGAGTACAGTACGCCCTTCCAAGAACATGCATACATGGAGCCAGAAGCTGCCATAGCGTTACCCGAAGCTGACGGAGGAGTGACTATAATAGCAACCACTCAATGCCCCTTCGATGTTAGGAAGGCCGTAGCTAAAGTTCTAGGGGTAACCCAAAACAAGGTTAGGGTAATAGTACCTGCAGTTGGAGGAGGCTTCGGTGGTAAGGAGGACGTAGCTAATGAGTTAGGTGCGAAGGCGGCCCTAGCAGCGCTAATGACTGGGAGGCCAGCGGTGGTGATTCATAGTAGGGAGGAGTCAATGATAGGTCACAGCAAGCGTCACCCAATGAAGGCATGGTATAGGCACGCGGCTAAGCGGGACGGGACGTTACTAGGAGTGGAGGCTAATATAGTATTTGATACGGGAGCGTATGCATCACTGGGTCCATTTGTGGCGTGGAGAGCAACGGTTCATGCGACCGGACCCTACAGGGTCGAGGCAGCTAGGGTAGATACGCTCTCAGTATACACAAATAATGTCTATGCGGGTGCTTTCAGAGGTTTCGGGTGTCCGCAAGTGACGTTTGCGATAGAGTCGCAGATGGATGCCCTAGCAGAGAAGTTGGGTATGGATCCCGTGGATCTGAGATTAAAGAACATACTCAGGGAAGGTGACAGGACAGTACATGGTCAGCTCCTCACAAGGGACCATGGTGTTGGGTTAGAGGAAGCTATACTGAAGGCGGTTGAGGCCTCCAGATGGCATGAGAAAAGGAAACTATTCAGTAAGCAAGTAGGAACCCTGAGAAAGGGAATAGGTATTGCGTTACTGTGGCACGGTAACTCCATAGGTGTGGAAGGGGCAGACTATTCTTCAGCTACCCTGATAATAAACAGAGACGGGTCAATAACGTTTAGAGTTGGCTTAATAGACATGGGTCAGGGATCGCAGTGGGGTATGGTTCTAATAGCATCGGAAATCTTGGGCGTACCGCCTTCATACTTCAGGGTTGAGCAACCAGACACCGCGGCAACTCCTGACTCAGGCCCAACAGTAGCGTCAAGAAGCACTGTGATGGGCGGCGCAGCAGTAGTAAATGCAGCGTACAAACTTAGGCAGAGACTAAACAAGGTAGCTTCCACACTCCTCGGATGCGATCCAGACGACGTAGAAATAAGGGCACCCGATGTATACTGCAGGTCGAACCCGGAGAAGAAAGTGTCGTGGAGTGACGTGGTGGAGCAGAGCTTCTGGCTAGGAATACCGCTCCAAGAGTTCGGTTACTTCAGGGCCCCGCCAGCGGAGTGGGATGAGGAGACAGGTCAGGGAGCTCCATACATAACCTACACGTTTGGAGCAATAATCGCTGAAGTAACGGTTGACCTAGAGACTGGCGGCGTTAAGGTCGACAGAATGGTGACGGCATACGACATAGGGAAGGTGATAAACAGAGTTGGCGCCGAGCTCCACGCAGAAGGTGGTGCTATACAGGGCCTAGGCTATGCGTTAATGGAGGAGGTAGTACACAACAAGGACGCGTACGTAATGAACGCGAACCTGTCAACCTACTACATACCAACGATACATGACGTGCCTGACGAGATAATACCGATATTTGTCGAGGCAAAATACAGGAGAGGACCATTCGGAGCTAAGGGCCTAGGCGAACCATCCATAAACGGTATAGCACCAGCAATAGTGAACGCCGTCAGCCACGCAACCGGATTAAGGTTCCACAGCATACCGCTAACGCCGGAGAAAGTCTACATGGCCCTAAAGAAAGCAGGTAAAACACTATTCTAAGCACAATGTTTTTAACTTAAAACAATTGAAGAATAGTTAATGATGGATGTGAGAAGGATTGAAAGTCATTATTCGAAGAAACGAAATAACAATTGAGGAGATAGCCACACACATTACCGCTGAGCTACTGACCAAGCAATTAAGCGAGTTACTAGAAACGCGTGAGAGGAGGGTAGCGTTCTTCTATGAGGGTGGGCCAGGCCCGTTAAACAAGGGGATGGTAATTAAGGTGAGGCTCTCCAAGGAGTTAGGGGACAGCGACTTAGTAGCAGTGAAGAAGTTTTTCGAGGTTCGCGGGATACCTGCTAGAGTGGTAGTGTAATAGTCATCCTTAAAAACTAATCACTGGCTGTACATCAAGCCTACTTAAGGTAAGCAATATTTCCACCTACTCTAACATTTCGTGGTGACCTTAGACGGTCGAGAAACCTGCCCGTAAGTTAGTTGTCAGGGTAAAGGACATCATGACTACGCCCGTAGTAACGTCAACTAAGGAGTTCCCCATAGAGGATGTGGCTAAGTTAATGTTCGATAATAGAATAGGTAGCGTCGTAATAGTGAATGATGAGGGAAAGATCGAGGGAATAGTGACGGAGCGAGACATGATTTACGCCATAGCTAAGAACAAAGTAGGTAAGGGAATACCTGTCTACACAATCATGACGGAGAACCCCATAACAATAGACCCGGACAAGCCCCTTATAGATGCTGTCCGTAAAATGCGGGAAGCCAAGATAAGGCACCTCCCCGTAGTGAGAGATGGTGTGCCGGTAGGGATGGTTTCATTAAGAGACGTTATAGAGGTAATGACATATTTAGCCTCCGGAGGAGAGCACCTGGGAAGGTGACATGGGTTTGAAAGTCAAGGTCCTAGATCATCCCTACATTCAAGCAATACTCACTGTGCTGAGAAATAAAGACACGAAACAAATAGAATTCAGGAAATCGCTTGTTCGGATGGGTAGGGCGTTCGGGTTAGAGATGATAAAGGACTTTGAGACTGAGGAAGTTTACGTCGAGACTCCTTTAGGGGTTAAGGCGAAGGGACTAAGGATAAAGGGTGTTGATAAGGTAGTGATAATAACTGTGCTTCGTGCTGCGTGGCCCATGGTTGAGGGACTCATTAAGATATTCCCGCAAGCAAGGCAAGGAATAATATCCGCCAGGAGGATTGAGGAAAAAGGCATGACACCCAATGGTCGATTTGACGTCGAAATATCCTATGCGAGAATACCCAACATAAGCAACGACGACACAGTAATACTAGTCGACCCGATGGTTGCCACAGGCTCAACAATGGAGGCTATACTGAGGAAGGTTGTCGAGAGAGGAAAAGCGAAGAAGTATGCTATAGTATCAGTCATAACGACTCCCCATGCTATAGAAAGACTATCTGAAGTATGTGATGAGTTAGGGATAGACGTGGTGATGTATACGGCATCGATAGATCCTAAATTAAACGACAAGGGCTACATAGTGCCGGGACTGGGTGACGCTGGTGATAGGGCCTTCGGCGGGTAAGAGAATTAATAAAGCTTCCATTCCGGATCAAGGAAAGTATGTGGTTAAAATTTTTAAAATAGGTTAACCTCAGTAAAACGAGTCCCCGTACCGGGTGATGAGTATTAGTGTGAGTAAAACATTGAGGTGGTGTGCGCCTGGTTTAGATGATGAGTTAGGGGAGATACAGCCGGGAACTTTAATAGTATTCTTGGGTCATCCTGGCGCAGGTAAGACGACGCTTGTCTCTAAGGTAGTATCCTGTAACATAGATAGACTCGGCATCAAGGTAGTTTACTTCAGTACATCCGAGACAAAGGAGAAGTACTTCATGTACATGGAGAACCTAGGTTTGAGACTTAAGGACTTCGAGAGTAAGGGGCTATTGAAGTTTATTGAGTTACCCACATTCTCAGGGGAGATGGCATGTGATGTGTTCGTTGATATACTTACCCGCACGGTTACGGAAGAGGATCCAGATTTAATAGTGATAGACAGTGTAACACCGATACTCTGGTACCTTAAGGACAACCCATCCCGACGCTCCTTTCTGCATGCTGGGATATATAAAGTGGTCTCAGAACTCCGTAAGACCATGATATTAGTAGGTGACTTACCCTATGGTGAGGAACACGTTGACTTGGGCGGTATAGAATTTGTGGCTGACGTGGTGTTAGTGGCAAAGCTACTTAGTGAGCGTGGGAAACCCACACGAAGGCTTGAGATAAGGAAGTTCAGGGGAAGGAGTGTAAGGGTGAGCGAGTTTCCCTTTGCCATTGTTGAGGGGGCCGGGATAAAGGTAGTAAAGCCTCCGCATACGTGGAATCCCAAGCATAAGGTTCGATTTAAGCCAGTAATACTTGATGGTGATCCTTTGAGTAGGGTGATAGGTCCTATATTTAGGGGTGAGCAGATCCTAGTGACGTACCCTGCAGGATCAGGTGTTCCGTTAAGGTTTGCAACGATAATCGCGCGTAGAGCAGTGAGAGATAAGCTAAAGTTACTGTTAGTAACGAGTTCGTCCTCAGCAGAGCTCATCGGCGCATACATATACTCAGCATTAAGAGCACTTGGTGAGGACTGCTCTAAGGAGGACTTCAGTAAGTATGTGAAGATATATGTTCAGGACATATTCACAATGTCGGTTACGGAACTTATGGGTAGAACTCTAGTAGTGTCTGAGGAATATGATCCTGACATTGTATTGGTGTTGGACGTGACTGTTGAGAGGGATGTACTGTGGCAGGATATTGAACTGTTCAACCAAATGAATTATGTGTTTGCATCGATAGATAGGTCTAATGGAGTGGTAACCTTTAGGCTATTTGGAACCCACGGGAACGATATTAGGGAGGCAGGACTCCTCGCGGAAGTAAGTGATGTAGTCATAAAGGTAACGCCACAATCATGTTGCGAATATTCTGTGAGAGTTATTAAGAATCCCTTCAGAAAGCCGAGTCCTTCAGCGATCCAAGAGCTAGAGAAGGAACTTAACTCAATAGCACCTCGTGAGGAGGAGTTCATCCAAAACTTATCAGGAATGAAGAACAGTTAGGTCACCACATCAAGCACTCTGTAAAGTAACTCTTCATAAGCACCTTGCGGTAACCCGTCAACCATAACCTTGGATGCGCCAGTAACGCCGTCTACAGCCCCGCTAGATACTGCAGACTTCAAACACAGTATCTCATCACCGATCGTATGCGCGTAATTTAACTTACCAAGCAACTTAAGTAGAAGTAACTCCATGGCGTAGGCACCTACATTCGAAATCACTGACGTTACTAGGTAATCAACCACGGAACTTGCGGCTATACCGCCTCCGCAGGGACACCTGCAGGTGTTGCCATAGGGTACTATCCTCCTAATGGTATCTTCAATAACACCCATACCAACTTCATTTCCTCCATCACCGACGGATATTGTGATAGTGTCGTAAGTTCTAGTGATATTTATAATCTCCTCGATGTGTGAGTGGTGTTGTGAGACGTCGATCCCTTTCATGGAGTGATACACTCCTAAGTAATTGTGTCCAGCTTTCTCCACGAACACTATTGCTGAAGGTGGTAGGTTACCGAATATTTCTGTAAGGTCGCCCCTAGTTAGGGGGTACGCTGTCCTCAGAGTAAGTATGGGGACCCAAGCATTATGTAAACTACGCATGTTAAGGGGAAATCCTTCCGTAAACACAGGTTTTAAACCAACTGCCCTTAAAGACTCCTCAGTTACGCGGATTATGTCTGTCCGTTTGTCAATTATTAGGGCGGTAGTTACACCAAGTCTCTTCAAAGCCCTAGCAAGGAATATTGCCCCAGTAACCCCGTCCGTTTCCTGCACGTATTTTGGGGGTGTGGCGAAACCGTATGAAATGAATATCACGTCAGCCCTGTGGTGCCGTATGATGTCTGCGAGAGTCTCGCATACCAGCAAAAGGGGGTTATCACCGTACTTGCTGATGGTGGCTTCGCAGAGCTCACCTATCACTCCACGCTTGTTGATATCAACGCATATGATATCATGCAACTTGCTGGTTAAACCCGCGTTGCTCAAGCCGCGTCCCCTGCTATAGTTCTCTCTAAGGTAAATATTATCTTGCATTGCGAGATGTCATGTTGAATATTCTTCTAACGTTTTCTCATAATGTAGCATTTTACAATGGATTTTGAGTTAATTGTGAACGTTAACTGTTTGGATTGTATTCATATTTTTAAGCTGTTTGCTTCAAAATATACAGGGGCTGTGATGATTAATGGTGATAGAGAGGTCATTCGAGGTAGTCACAGTAGTCCCCCCTGAAGACGTCCTTGAAATTTTATCCGACCTCGAACTCAGCATACCGATGTGGTCTATTTATGAGTCGATGGAGCTAATCAACGATAATGAAGCTTACGTTACGCTCAGGATCTCCGGCTCCACTTACAGGTTAAGATTGCGGTTGAGGAGGGAGAGAAACCGAATAATAATTGAGGGAACGGGCCCCATAACACTCACAATAGTGATAAACGTTGAGAGGCGTGGTGCGGGAACTATAATAAGCGGGAAAGTCGTGGTCAAGGCAGGGTTCTTTAAGGAGCGAATACTTGCTCCAGGAATAGCCGCGTTCATAGACGACACTAAGAACAAGGTGATGTTTCAACTACCAATGATTGCTGAGGTGTATAGGGAAAGGAGAAAGGTCGTGGAGAAACCCCCAGTAGAGAAGGAGAGGCCGAGAGAAAAAGTTGAGGAGGTTAAGAAACCTGAGGCTAAGATGTCAGTCCCGATCCAGCGTGAGGTTAAACCACAGCCTAAGGAGGTACGCAAGTATGAAGAAGCCCCCGAGAAAGTGAAGGAGAGGAAAGAGGCACCAGCACCTAAACCTACCAAAGTACCAGCACGAATCAATATCAGAGCAAATCCTGACAAGCTAGGCGACGAGTTAGTACTAGGCATGATATTACTCAAGTCAGAACTAATCGACACTATAAGGATCAGCCTAAGCGGTGAAGAGATACTGAATCAGGTCAGCAGAAAGTATAGTGAACTCAAAGAAGACGTACTATACATAAATATTAGGTCTCCAGACGGGAAGATTAATATGAAATTCCTCATAGAGAAGGGGGCGTTAACAGGGGTCAGAGTAGACCTCCAGGACAGGGTACTAAACGGTAAAGAAGCACTGGAACACATAATGAATTTACCTAAGGTAGAAGGGAGGATGTATATATTTAAAGTTCCTCCAGGCGCCGTGTAAAACAAAGTGTAAAAACAAAATGACATGGTAGGGAATGCTCTAGCATCACTTAATTGAGAAGATTAAGATATTAAGGCAAGCCGTTATCGATAGTAAGATGTAAGGCGCATGAAATGATACCGGTACTAATAGTAATCGGTGCGCTAGGAATAGGATTCATCTCAGCCATGGCTGGAATAGGTGGAGGAAGCCTACTAGTGCCATTCCTTGTCTTAGCTCTCGGTTACGATGTAAAAATTGCGATAGCGACTAGCCTTATGTGCATAGTTGTCACATCATCCTCAGCCTCAAGCGAATACCTTAGACGTGGATTAGTGGACATGAACACAGCATTGCTACTGGAACCCCTCACAGCCTTAGGAGCGATAACAGGTGCTTACGTAACGCTATCATTACCGGCAAACGTCCTCAAGGCAGCCCTCGGTGCCCTATTCCTATACATATCGACCGAAACAATATGGAAAGCATTACATGAACAAAGGGGATGCGAGAAAGCTCTCAAAAACGTAACGACCCTCCATAAAGCAGTAGGCTCTATCCTGTCATTCATGGCGGGATTAACCTCCGGGATCTTCGGGATAGGTGGGGGAGTGATTAAGGTACCCATAATGACGTACATAATGAAGCTCCCCATAAAGACAGCGGTAGCGACAAGCTCCTTCATGGTAGGTCTCACAGCAGCTAGTGGAGAAATAGTCTATCTAACGAAAGGTCTTACAGATCCCCTAACAGCAACACTACTCTCCATAGGCATAATACCTGGCGCTATCCTCGGAGCAAAGTGCCTAAAGAAAACAAAGCCAAAATACGTGAAGATAGTGTTCGGTGCAGTATTGCTGTACGCATCCTTAAGACTACTCATATCGATAACCCCATAATGGGAGGGAGATCATGAAGTACAAAATACCATCACTAATCCTAAGGTATGGCACAATCACTGGACTAATAATAGCGATACTGGGAGAGACACTAACAACAATAAAACCTACATTCAGACCGCTAACATATTACGGGCTAGGAACAATAATAGCAACACCCATAACGTCACTAACAACAATAGCCGCCATGCATGCAATGAAGCATGATTTAAAAACATTCGCACTAGCTACGCTCGCACTAGCAATAATACTTACAACAATAATTATTATGCTAACAAAATCATAGCAAAACAACGTCCGGATCATCTAGATATTCTCGCTATTCTGCCTTAGACTGAGATGCTATACTATCCCCCTTAAGAACACCGTATTATTGACTTGAGGTACAATAATTTTTGTTAGGAGTGGTGCGGCGGCCGGGATTTGAACCCGGGATCTCCGGCTTGGGGGGCCGGCGTCCTAGACCAGGCTAGACGACCGCCGCGCCATGATTTCTGTTTTGGGTGAGGCTTATAAGTTCTAGTTATTTTCTCTTTATTGATTTTATGATTTCTACGCATTTTTCGGGGTCTTTCTCTACGATTGTTCCCGTTACTATGATGTCTGCGCCTGCCTTTACGGCAGCCTTGGCTTTCTCGGGTGACCTTATGCCTCCTCCGACGATGAGTGTTAGGTTCTTCTTTACTTTTGCTGCGTACCTTATGAAGGTGGGCGGTATTGGTTCCGGTGCCCCGGATCCTGCTTCGAGGTATGCGTACTTCATCCCCATCATCCTGGCTGCTAGTACATATGCGGCCCCTATTTCGGGGCGGTCATACGGTATTGGCCTTGCTCTCCCAACATATCCTGCCGCACCGCCATACCCAACTATTATGTAAGCTGTGGGCAGGGTTTCTAGTCCATACCTTTCTATTATCGGTGCTCCGAGTACCTGTGCGCCTATGATGAAGTATGGGTCGTCTGAGTTTAGGAGTGAGAGGAAGAGTATGGCGTCGGCATACCTGGATATACCGGTGATGTTTCCCGGGAATAGTATGACCGGGACTCCCAGCCCCTTAAGTTCCTGAACTACGGCGTCCGCGCCTCTTTCCGAGACTCCCACGGATCCGCCGACGAGAAATGCGTCTGTTCCTGCCTCAACCATGGACTTACCTAGTTTGCGCATGTTCTTTATCGCTTCCCCGCAAGCCTTGTCAGGATCTATTAGTGTGAAGTGTAGCGCGCCTTCCTCAGCGATCTTATTAATGATGTAGTCATGCACCGATGACCAATTACTCTGTGCCTTCCTCAACGCTTTCCTCCTCGGGAGTCTCGTAAGTTACCTCAATCTCACCAGAGGTAAATTTATCTAGGAACTTCGAGTAGATGTCCACAGCGTCAAGTATCGGAGGTATGTCCTCCATAGTTGCGCGTAGTCCGCATGAAGGGTTAAGGCACTTGATTACGGCTCTTTTCCTAGTGAAGCTCTCGTCTCCCTCGTTAACGGTGTATTCCTCAACATCGATAACTAGGTTAGGTAACCCACAGGCAGGGCATTGAAATACCTTAGGTAGTCGGCGCCTCTGTTGCCCTATCTTCTTATAGCGCTTCCTTCTGCGCCTACCCATCAAACCACCGTGTTAGGGGATACGTGAGACCCATAATTAAGTTACCGCTGCTTGAGAAGCAACTTACGTAACGTATTGGATTTGCCGTCGAGGATGAGCTCATACATTATATCATAGAATTCATCGGTACTCAACCGAAGCCTCCTAACAGTGCCTTTCCTCTCAGCAACCTCAGTCGCCACGAGGTGATAACAGGCGGGTCTCCTACGACGTAACACGACGTTGAACTCGAAGTCCTTACACGTGCAGAAGAATCTCTTCACGATGAAGTAATCGCGGTCCCTGCCCTTGAAGAAAGTGAAGCTCCTGTTTCCAACACTTACCTTCACCACTCTCTTCTCACGTATCGCTGCCTTAGATCGCGGCGGTATGTCTAAGTTATCGCCAGATAAGTAGGTTAGGGTTCTCGCATATCCTTGAGCTTCGTGGAACATGGGTGAGCACTACCTCGTAACTAGCACTTCACTATATGAGCTTCAGTGATATTGTTATGCCATACTCGCTCTCAAGTTTCCTTAACTTTCTCCTTAGTCTCTTAAGTGACCTAAGGTCCTCTCTGGGAACGAGTATTGTGACGTCACTGCCCTCTACACGGATCTCAGCTGTCGGTACGATGTTATGGAGTATTCTGCGTAACCTGCTCTCCAATCCAGTGATTCCAAGCCCCCTAACAGGAACCACTATTGTTTGTTCGCCGAAAGTATATATCTCGTATTCTAGCTGACCGGTGAGGAAGTCCTTCACCTCCACCACGGGTCTCGCTAACTCAGCTTCCCTTAAGCCTGTGGGCAGCTTCACGGTCATATTTAACTCGTATACTTTCCGAACTTCACCCTCCTCGATGAATATGACGGTGTCGATTATGGATGGTATCATGCCTAGGTCGACCCTACGCAGGAACCTCTGGACCGCGTCTATAGGCGTGGTTGCGTGTACGACGCCAATCATGCCTATGCCAGCTAACCTTAAATCAACGTAGAGTCTGAAGTCGTCATCGGTTCTCATCTCGTCAAATACCGTGTAGTCTGGTCTCGAGAGGAGGAGTATGTCATGTAACTCGTCAGGCGATGCATACACTTTAGAATACTGAGTTACGTCTGGGGGTAACCTCATGTCACGCGGTGATTCAATGGTCTTCACAACTTTCCTCTTACGCATATAGTACTCGGCGAGCGCTTGCGCAAAGGTGGTCTTACCCATCCCCGGCGCGCCAGCTATCAGTATACCTTCGGCGCGTTCCTCCAGCCTCCGCACTAGCTTCGGAGGCAGGTTGTAATCCTCTAGCCTGGGCTTGGCTAGCGGGCGTACCGCAGTGATTTCCCACCCGTCACTCATCGGTGGTCTAGTAATTACTATTCTGTAGTCGCCGAGCTGAACGATCGTTGATCCCATCCTCTCAACCTCTACAACGGCCTCGGACGTTGTCCTGGCGGCCTCTATGATCTCGTCAGCTATTGCCTCTACCTCCTCCCTACTGAGTGGTGACTCACTTAACTGAACTAAGGACCAGTGACCAGGATACCCCTTCTTAGCGTATGGAGGTGCACCCTCTTTCAAGTGTACTGACATGGTTGAATCGTCGAAGAACCTCTCAAGTAGTGTTAAGCGTGCCCTAGGTGGTGGAACGTAAAGCACCTTAATGCCTAAGGACTCAGCAGCCAACTGCTGGACCTTTGATGAGGTTATGAGTGTCGCGCCCGAGTCCAAACAATAGCTACGTGTTAGAGAGTCAAGCGTTGAGTACTTTCTCTTCCCAGACGCCTCAACAACGTCAAGTTCGATGCCCTTACTCTCACACGCTGCCCTAATCAGCCTCAGTTCCTCAAGACCTATAAGACCAACAGCTCGTCCCTCCTTAGCCTGCTCCTCAAAAGAATCCACTACCTCCTTAAGTATCACGAGCCTGCCCTGGAGCTTCCCGTCAATCACTAACCTACGTAGTGTGCCGTCAGTAATCACGCTCACGTCAGGCACGAAGACCTCAACACCGATTTCCCGGATTCCCAAGACATCCATCCCTATGATGAAGGACTAAGCGAGTTTATAAGCGCCTAGGCAGAAACCAATTTTAACCCGTTATACCCCACAAAATAATGGGTCGTGTGGCTCCGGTAGCGCAGATCGGTAGCGCGCGGGGCTGTGGACCCCGAGGTCCCGGGTTCAAGTCCCGGCCGGAGCCCCACCTACCCCTTAATTAAGCCACCGACCCTAGCAATATTTCAAGTTCAAGATAGTTATGGTGTTAAAGTTCTTCCCCTAATGCTCGTCTGAAGCTGATGGCGTACATGAGTAATGTACCTATCTCCCGCCTGAGGATCCTTAGGTGTATTGGGTATAGTCGTAGGGGAGGGCTCTCAGGTTCATTAATATTGAGGATTCTGCAAATCAGCTTTATGGCGATGGGGTCCTCGACCTCAGCAACCATTTCCTTTAGCTCGACCCTCATTTCGAGAATTATCGGTAGGAGGAGGTTTCCACAGAGCTCATTCCCTAGGACGTCGCAGGCCTTCTGGAGTTCGGAGTATCTGAACATGTGGGCACTACCGTCACGCAGTAGGACATGCGGGTATTCCTCGTTGAGTAGTTCTTTGAGGTTCTTCCTCTTCTTTGGAAGCATGTAGTTGACGGCCTTGAGTTCGTCGCGTAGTAAGCGCTCTAGAACTTTATCGGTAGTGTCGCTTCCGAACTCTTCACCGTTAAGCGGAGGCAGAGACGGTCCCCTCCTTTCGTGCAAGTATTTGTTTCACTTTCTTCATCCTAGTCTTATCCTCACGCTCCCTCTCCTCGAACTTGAATTCCAGGAACTTTATGGTGTTCTCCATCCTAGGTATTAGGACGTTCTCTAACGCATTAACCCTTCTCTTAACACGCGCTACCTCAGCACCTAACCTAGTTATGGAAACCTCTACCTCACCCAGCCTAGCTGTGAGGTCCAGTAGTTCCTCGAAGCACCTGCTAGTAAGCGTCAGCAGTATGGGGTACTCTGGACCCTCCCTAGGCTTACCTTCCCTCCTTACCTCAATTAACGGCACGCGGACACCGGCAACTACACGCGACCCTATCATGCCCTCAACATTACCGTACCTGGTGTGGACGTAGGACTCCATTAAGGACGGGTCGATGAGGGGTGTTGATTTAATGAGGAGAGACTCGCATTCCTGCACTTTATCGCAGACCTTCTGACGTAACTCAACGGCGTCCTTCATTAGCATTATAAGTTCCTGCGTCAGTATTATGAGGCGATCTTTCAGTACCTTATGTAATCTCTTAGCTACCTTAACACGCTTCTTTAATCTGATTAACTCTATTTTCGTTGGCCTAGTTACTCTTAGTGTTTGCTGTGACACTTACCTCACCGCCCTTCAGCGCCTTACGGTACTTGGGATGATACTTCCTAATGTTCTCTATACTGATTAGCTTCAGGTCTTCCTCCGGTAGCATTGACAGGAGTTCCCAACCGATATCCAGGGTCTCCTCGATAGTTCTGCGCTCAAACTCGCCTTGGTTTATGAATTTCCTCTCGAATAGTTCTGCGTACTCAAGGTACCTTTTATCACGCTCGCTTAGCGACTCAACACCTATTATTGCGGAGAGTTCCCTTAAGTACTGGCCCTCCGTGTACGCCGCTATTAACTGCATGAATACTTGGTAATGGTCTTCCCTAGTCTTGCCAGGGCCGACACCGTCTTTCATGAGCCTGGAGAGTGAGAGGAGGGCATCTACTGGCGGGTAAACACCCTTCCTATGCAGGTCCCTTGAGAGCACTATCTGTCCTTCAGTTATGTAGCCTGTGAGGTCGGGTATGGGGTGTGTTATGTCGTCGTTAGGCATCGTAAGTATGGGCATCTGTGTCACCGAACCCTTCATACCTTGAATCCTTCCGGCTCTTTCATAGATCGTTGCGAGGTCCGTGTACATGTAGCCCGGGTACCCTCTCCTTCCAGGGATCTCTTCCCTAGCAGCGCTTAATTCACGTAGCGCTTCACAGTAGTTAGTCATGTCGGTCATCACTACTAGGACATGCATGCCGTGGCGCCATGCGAGGAACTCAGCCGTGGTTAAGGCCACCCTAGGAACAACGATTCTTTCGATCACAGGTGAGGCCGCGGTGTTGATGAACGCGACGATGTTTTCAATGTTCCCCGTCCTCCTTAGGTTCTCTATGAAGAAGTACGCCTCCTCGTAAGTTACGCCTATCGCAGCGAATACTACGGCGAAGCGTTCTTCCTTACCCTTAACCCTTGCCTGACGCACTATCTGCGCGGCTATCCTGTTATGGGGTAAGCCAGCCCCACTGAATATGGGAAGCTTCTGTCCTCTGACCACCGAGAATAAGCCGTCAATGGCTGAGATACCGGTCTCAATGAACTCGGAAGGCGGCTCCCTGACCGCAGGGTTTATCGGAGCACCGTTTATGTCTAACCAGTCTTCCGGAACTATTGGGGGACCGCCGTCAATAGGTCTTGCTAGGCCATCAAAGATACGGCCAAGCATGTCCAGCGATGCAGGTATCCTGAGGACCTCACCCTTGAACCTTACGTGGGCATTCTTCAGATTAACTTCGCTGACCCCACCGAAGACCTGGAGGACGGCAACATCTCGTGACACGTCTATTACTTGCCCGAACCTCGTCTCACCGGACTCTAGGATTACTTCGGCTACTTCATTATACTTGATTCCGGGGACGGGTTTAACGAAGAGCAATGATCCCTTAGCGCTTAGTGCTTTCCTAACTTCCTTCACGTAGAGCTCTGTCACTCCCCACTCACCTCCTTAAGTAACCTCTTAATGCTCTCCTTGATCTCCGTGATTAGTGCGTCGTGAGTATTCTTGAACCGGTCATAGGGTACCTCCTTCATACGGGCTATCTTAACCCTTACTGGTAGTGCCCTAATCTTCTCGAGTGGCACGCCATTATTTAATGCTCTTAGTGCCTCATGATAGAACGTGAGTATGACATCCATCATGAGCACAGTCTTCTCCGGCGGGCAATAACTATCTATTGGATGGAAAGCATTTTGCTGTAGGAAGTCCTCCCTAATCATTCTGGCTGCGTCAAGCAGTAACTTATCGTTATCAGGTAGCGCATCGGGCCCAACTAACCTAACGATTTCCATGAGTTCTGCCTCACGCTGAAGGATGTTTAATGCTTCGTCCCTAAGTCTTCTCCACTGAGGGAATAATTTCCTCCACCAACGCTCAACAGTCTCCACATAGAGTGAGTAGCTAAGTAACCAGCTCACTGCGGGAAAGTGCCTGCGGTTAGCCAGTGACACGTCAAGTGCTATTAACGTACCAATATACCTTAGGGTGTTCTGCGTGACTGGCTCGCTGAAGTCAGCGCCAGGAGGCGATACCGCACCAACTATGGTCAGTGACCCTACGCGCTCATCCTCACCCAAGCATTTCACTCTTCCTGACCGCTCGTAGAACTCGGCGAGCCTTGACCCTAGGTATGCGGGGAAGCCCTCCTCACCAGGCATTTCCTCAAGCCTCGCGGAGATCTCCCTCATTGCCTCAGCCCACCTGGAGGTTGAGTCGGCAACTAGGAGCACGTCATATCCCATGTCACGGAAGTACTCCCCTATAGTGACTCCTAGGAACACGCTTGTCTCCCTAGCCGCTACAGGCATGTTTGAAGTGTTAGCAATGAACACGGCCTTCTCAGCTAGAGGCCTTCCTGAGGCCGGGTCCTTGAGCTTAAGGAAGCTGTGGAGGGCATCCGCCATCTCATTACCTCGCTCCCCGCATCCCACGTAGATGTTCAGCCTAGTGCGTGCCCACTTAGTAAGCGTCTGGAGGAGTACAGTATTATGGTATATGACTGGGACTTCACCCCCTACAAATGTATGTGTATCTTCAACTACTAAGTCATAGACTTCGCCTTCATAGTCAATTACATTTACATGCTCTACTTTTTCAAACGTCACGTAGTTAAGTACTGGAATTAAAGTTCTGAGTCTCTTAACGAGTAGTGATGCCCTATTTTCAATACCGTCATTGAGTGCAGGTAGTGAGGCTATCTTAAGCATAGTTCCGTAACCTAACCTCTCCCTGTTATAAATGTAGTTACCTATGTGTATACCTCTTGCTTCTAGGGATCTCTTAGATAGAACTCCGTATATTGAACGTATAAAGGTCGAATCTAAGGGTACCGAGTCCCTTAAGGCTCCTTTGGGTCTCTTTTTACTTAAGTACTCCCTTAGGTTCCTCACCTTAGGTATATCTAGGTTAATTGCTGACAATACTTTCTCATGGAACTTCCTAAGTTCTCTTACACCAGTTATGAAGAGTCTGTATCGTTTATGCTTCTCATCTTTGCTAACTGAGTATGCTATCCCCAGCTTTAGTAGGAGGTATGTGAGACCTGATATTAACTTATGCGAGGCTGATGTTAATTCTAGCGTGCTTTGATGAAAAGTACCATCACCTAGATATAATCCCCTAACGAAAGCACTTACTATGTTAGGCGGCGACTTCATTACTATCCTAGGAATTACTGCATTCTTAGATTTAGTCCTCTTAGGTAAGTCGAATATATCCCTAAGCAACCTAGCTAGGAGAGCTGACGTAACCTCGATGCAGTAAACAGTATTACATAATTTTTCTCTTCCTCTAACCCCGAATACTTCATGTAGAAGTTCATTAAATCTTTCCCTTAATTCCCTAGAGTTATTAAAGAATACTACTCTATTGTTAATTACTGAGCCATCAGAGATAAGCAACCCCAGCAATTCAGCTAACTTCTCGCTTATCCTCTCTGGAATTATCAAAACTGCTTTACTTCTTCTTAGCCCTAAAACCCTCGGGGTACCTAGGTCTATATTAAAGCAGTTTTTGATTGAAATTATTAATCTTAGTGGCACGCTCCTTTCTTTTTTATACATTATGTTCCTTAATGTACTTAATGATAGTCCTAAGGTCCGACATAACTTACTTAATTCTCTACTACTTAACTTCTTAAGGAAGTCCTTCACCTTCTCATTAAGTTCTTTATCCTTACTCATTACATCTTCATACTTAGCTAAATTCTCTAAAGGTATCCTAGGTTCGTTACTTGAGATACGTGTTAACACTAGTCTGGGAATAACTAGGTGCATTCCAGGTTTTAGGTCTATAGCCCTAACATACCTTATAGATCCAAAAGAATCCACTATGGGTAGTTTGTGGTTAGGTGTTACTCTTAGCGACTTACCGGTAGATGTCTTAATTTCTACTAGTTTATTCGTATAGCCTCTGTATACATGCGTTGCTTTAGCAGGTTTTAACTTAACACCATCAAATCCTATAACGATAAGGGGTTCTTTGAGCTCTATTAACTCTTCTTTATCACTCAGCCTCATTTTTCTTCCTTTAGCTTTACGGTATATATCATCTATGGGAACTATGTCCCAGCTAGCTAGGAGCACAGGCGTGCCTGGTGGTACGCATTTTCCACTACCGAAGCCTCCGGGCACGGCTGCCTTACCGCCCCTGGCTATCGGGAACATCATGTCAAGCACTCGTTGCCCCGTGATTAAGGGCTCCGTGGGTTCAAGCCTCCTTACGTAAGGCCTTGGTTTTCTCACGGGCCACTTCTGAAGCATAGTTAACTCAACTTTCTTCCCATCTGCCTCAACCACTGCTATGGGGTCGGTTATTGTGTAGTCCCCATCACTAACAAGTTCCTTCAGCCTCCCATGGATGTTTGGTGGAACCATTATGTAGTGGTCAATGAGTTGAGTCTCCTTGACTACCCCAAGAACCGTTCCCGGCCTCACTTTGTCGCCAGGCTTTAATTTAGTGTTCCTAGTGAAGTGCCACTTGACGTCACGCGGGAGTGCCGGGACCTTCACACCCCTCTTCACGAAGGGACCTATGAGGCTCCCAATAACTGACAGGGGGCGCTGAAGCCCGTCAAAGACTTTACCAACGATCCCAGGCCCCAACTCAGCGAATAAAAGGCTTCCTGAGCCCTCCACGGGTTCTCCGACCTCAAGACCTGAGGTATCCTCGTAAACCTGGATGTAAGCGTGGTCACCATGTAAGCCTATGATCTCGCCTATGAGGCGTTCCTCACCAACATACACTACCTCGTAAACCATGGACCCACTCATACCTTCAGCCACGACCAGCGGGCCTGAGATACGTCTTATCTTACCCACGACCAAAGGTATCACCCGAGTTCCAAAGCTATACCTAAATAACGTCTTATTAAGGAGGAATAATACTCCTTAACCTTCGCCTTAGAGGCGGACGTGATGTCAGGAACGTAAACAACAACACCCTTACTTAATGATTGCCTCACCTTCTCGAAATAGGGTTTGAGTTTATCCTGCACAATTACTAGTGTTATACCTTTCTTGGATAAATCATCAACCACGGCATTCAATGCCTTAAGCATCTCATCATCAGGAGCGTTGATACTAACTACGTACCTCTCACTAGCCCCTCCTAACGCGAAACCAAGCGTGAAGTACTCATCCCCGACAACGCATATACTACCCTTACTTACCGGTAACTTTGCCATAGGCGTTCAACCACCTACTAAGTACTTCATCGAGAAAATATTTACCTAAACCAAGAGCCTGCGACTTAATGAACGATGAAAGGAGAAACGCCTCATACTCCTTCGCAACCATATACGCAATAGTCACATCATGTGAAAGAGGACTGAACACCATTTCATCAACACACATGGCATATCTTAGCGTAGCAATAATGAAATCAACCTCTAAGGGATCACTGCCTTCAATAACTTCGGAAATCTTGGAGGGTAACTTCGGAAGATCCGCAGAGACTTCCTTACCTTCAAGGAATGCCTCTCTAACCCTTAACTCGAGCATATCAATTAGCTTGAGATTCCTCAAGCACTTATCGAACTTCACCTTAGGCTGAATACTACTGGCTACGGACTCTATTCTGCGCCAGTAGTCCTCAATTACAGAATCGCGTAGGGAATTAACGTTAAGTTCGTGAATAGAGCCCTCAGGGCTCAGCATGAGGGCATCAGCCACCATCATCGCAGGTACTGAACGATACTCTCTGAGTACAGATGTCAAATGTTGCGTGCTCTCAGCGCTTGTAAGTCTCTCCAGTAACCACTCACTAATGAAGGGAAAGCGGGTTAGTACCCTCCGATTTAACGAAAGCTCTCGCAGTACCTCAAGTAACTCTAGGAGTTCATACTTTTTCATAAACAATGTAATGAACTGAACAACGTTCTCTCCAGGCTTAGTTAGCTCTGCGATGTTCGCTAGATCGTCATGCCAGCACTTCATGAGTGCTGCGAAAATCTCCTTAAGAGACGCTTCCCGAAAGTCAATGCCGGTCCGTACCTTCAAGCATTCAATAGCCGAGTAAGGGCTCAAGGATTCAAAGAAAGTATCAATGTCTGCTAGGTTGGACTCACCTAACGAACGTAGTAAATCGGGAGTTACGATGTGTTGAAGCTCAACCTTGATCTTCTCAAGAAAGCTTAGGTTGCCTGAACTCATTTTTGGATTACCCTTCCAGACTGGAATATCTTAGTGTTGAGCATATTCATAATTTCAGGCATTGCCTTCTCAAGCCGCGTAGTGTAAGTATTATCAATGGCGTGCTCTCTATCAAGGCTCTCAACGAGCACACCACCTAATCTTCTCGGATCACATAATTCCACAGCAGTCACAACGTCCTTAAAATACTCTTGAACAACCTCCTTAATTATATCGGAATCATTGGGGACCACCTTAACTATTACGTTGCCGGTAAAGACGTTGCTTCCGATGCTCTCCTTAAGAAGAGTCTTGAGAGACTCCTTACGTTTGGAGGCAGGCAGCTCTACTAACTCCCTTCGCACATCTGCCAGGATTTCATTAAGTATTCTATTCTTAAGCTTCAGAAGCTCAGTATTAAGCTCCATTAACTTGCTGACATACTCCGCATTCTTCTTCTCGGTGAATTCCTGTAGCGCCTTCCTCCTAGCGTTCCTTAACCTCCTATAATATTCTTCCTTAGCCTCAGCAATGATTCTTTCCGCTTCCTCCCTAGCCTTACGTAATATCTCCTCCGCCTCTCTCTGCGCCTCCTCCAAAATCCTCTTCCTTAGTTCCTCTAGGCTCATAACGCATCGCCTACACGGGCAAGCCAGCCACCATGGTGAGAAGTAAGTACCCGAACACTAACCCAAGGATCCCGAATAGCTCAACGTAGGATGCAAGTATCATCGTGTGTACCCATATTCCCCCCTTAGTTTTCGGTACCTCTATAATACCTGACATACACACGACGCCCTGCATCCACGCGGATGCGAACTCGGCGCAAAATACAGCTATCCCTATGCCTAGGAAAGCCCAGCCCTTAAGGGCGGTTAACTCACTGACGGAGGGAAGTACTGACGTGAGACCCAGTAAGGTGAAGATCAGACCGTAGAACGTCTGAGTCATGGGTAATGCGGATAGTATCAGCACTTGCTTGAAGTACCCGGGCTCCTCAGCTAACACTGTAAGCCCAGCCGACGCTGCTCTTGCGGTTCCTATGGATGATCCTGCCAAACCTCCTGCCAGACCTAAGGCTATGCCTAGTGTCGCAACGAAATTCACAATATCCACGGCATTGCACCTTCGATATTATAAAATAAGGGGGGCTTATAAAGAATATTATATAATGAACTATACAAATTTTTCAAATCTATAACGTAATAATAGTAACGTATAACAACAGTTGAGGACATCCATCTGAAGAGAGTTAAGTACCGCACCATGCAAAAAGTGAACAATCCTTAGCAGGATTAGGAGCTATGAATCCCGCCAGAACCTATGAGGATGGCGTTCTCAACTTTTATTGTGAAGGGCTGGAACTCTTTTCCGTCTCCATCATAGAACTTGGGGAGGAACTCCACAAAGCATAACCTCAGTGAGTGAACAAATGCACCAATTATTCCAAATGCTATGTTCAGTAGGTTAGTTAGTACCATGACAATAAACATGGCTATAGCACCGAGAATTAATCCTAAAGCATGCATTGGTACCGCCGATGAAACAGCGCTGCCGAGTTCTAAGGAAAGACTATTGAAATTCTGTGCCAATAACGTTGTAGCCAGACCTATCCCCGCTAGCCTCGTGTACGACATTACGTCACCGAGAAGTCCTGTTAGGTCGAAGAGCCAGAACAGCGAGCCCAGCGCCTTGTAAGCTATTAGCTTACCAACAATTAGTAGGGATAACCCGACAACTATGCCGTACACTAGGTAGTTTGCAAAGGAGTTCAAAGGCGCTGGTAGGCTAACGTTAAGGAACTTGTACAGGATATACGGTATGCCGAATACCTCGCTTATGAAGAACCCTACCTTGGAGATGGTCTCCCCCTTATCTCTTAATTTAATGTACTTTATGAACGAGAGAATATGTGCTATGTTAACGTGTACTAGTCCAATAATCAGTGCAAGGCTTATGAAGAACATGGGGTTAAGTAGCGGTAGTAAAGCCTGTAGCGTTGATCCTGAGGATGCAACAAAGCTTATCTTACCGTTATTGAAGACTATTGAGTACCCGGCAAAGCTGTTGGAAAGCAAACCGAAGAATATCGATGATAATGAGAGGTAAGTGCAGAGCCTCTTGAATAACCTGTATCCCTCAGAGTAGGGGTTCTCTATGAACCCTGTCTTCTCTAGAAGGTAGTTAACTATGATGAACATAGCGGTACCGTAGACCACATCAGCAAACATTAGACCGAAGAATAAGGTAAGGGAGTACGTAATTATTGGTGTTGGGTCATACTCGTTGTAATTTGGAACACCGTAAATCTTCGTTATCATTTCATAGGGCTTAAATATGCGTGGGTTCTTAAGCTTCGTCGGCGGTGTCTTGCCAGGTGGTGGAGGAGAATCAACGACATACACGTACTTCAAGCCGGAGTAAAGGAAATCCTCCAACCACTTCCTGCTCGAGAGAGGTACCCATCCCTCAACAGCGACTAGGTATCTTCCCTTTAAAGCGGAGAGGAGAACCTGTAGCCTATCCCTGTAGGCTGTGACCACTACCTTACCTAGGGCCAGATCCTTTGAGACCTTGCTTACAAGCTTCTTGAATTCGTCCTTAAGTTTGCCTAGCTCTGCGCGGAGATTCTTGATACGCGCCCTTAACTTTTTCAGAAATTCTGAGATAGTGACGTGCTCTTCGGGTATTTCGATTACCTTACCTCCAACACTCCTGGAGATCTCATTAACAGCTTCAACATCGTCCCTCGGGCCGGCAACTATGATTACTGCCTTCCTATGCTCCTTTAGGGTCACTATGTCAAGCATTACTCGCTGCTTGAGGTCTTCAGGTAACTCAGCGAGGAATTCGTCAACAAGATCCTTCTCCAGCAGTATTGTGTGTGCAGCCACGATATTCCCGTTAAAGGATATGTTGTCAATGGGTGCATTGCTGTATTTAGGAATTGCAGACAATATTGATAACACCCACAGGATTTCCTCAGACTTGGTGATTTCCTCGCTAATTTGCTCAATCTTAGCCTTAATGCTCTTGGCTTGTTGTAAGGCTTCCGAGAGTTTGCTCAGCAGGCTTAGGAGGTAGTCGTGAAGCTTACTTGCTGATATCTCACCATCTAACTTGACGAGGATCTGTTCGGGGATGATTGCGTCGAACTCGCTGAGTACGCGTTCTAGCTTACGTAGTTTCTCAGCCTCCTTAGAGAGGGTCTCGCGATCTTTTTCGCTGATCTCGGTAAGTAACTCGGGGTGTAGGGAACCGGCGCTCTGGAGGGCCTCCAGCAATTTCCCAGCAAGTTTCTTCTCAGTAAGCACCCTTACGTAAACTACCTTCTCTGGGGTAGATACGATCATCTTTAACTCCCTTGAGTAGTCCCCGCAACTAACTCTACAACCTTGGAAACAATTTCACCCTTGTACTGATTATACCTCTCTTCTATTACCCGCTTCCTCCTCTCAAAGTCTTCCTGTGCCTTCTCAAGCTTCACACGGAACTCCTCCTCAATTTCCTTAATCTCGTCCTCGCTCAATGGTGCGTCAATTTCTGCGCTCCTCAATGACTCTGCCTTCTCCTTAGCTTTACGTAGTATCTCCTCTGCCTCCCTCCTGGCTCTCTCTACGATCTCCTTAGCTTCCCTCTCAATATCGCTTAAGGAAGACAATCTCACTCCCTAAGATTTATTAGGGGTTTTCAAATAAACTTTAGCTTACCGAAAGGGGACCATCAGCCCTCACACGGTTCTTCATGCTTTTTAAAGCGTCTAATCCGCTCCGGAGTGGTCCTCATCATGCGCACGCTAATGTTTTTAGAAACTTAATTAACATTACTTCGGGATTAATGAGATGAGTGAGGAGTATATCGTTAAGTTTGAGCATTCTAGCGCTAAGCAACTAGTGACGGTCTTGGAGGCGTTAGGGAACATCGTTGATGAGGCGCTATTTAGGTTCACACAGGAGGGCTTGACCGTTAAGGCACTGGACCCAGCGCAAATAGCGTTGATAATTATAAAAATGCCCTCGGAGGCATTCCTTGAGTACAGCATAGAGAAAGACCTGGAGGTTGGTGTAAATGTTAACAACCTCATCAAGACCCTACCCAAACCCAAGAAAGGCGATAAGTTCGTGTTCAAGGCTAACGAGGAATTCTACGAAGTAATAATAGAGGGTATGTCAACGAAGAGATACAAGTACAGGTCCATAGAGGTTTCAGCGCAGGAAGTCGGTGAGATAACGCCTGAGTTTAAGGTTTCAGCACTCGTAGTTGCTAGGGCCTTTAAGGAGGCCCTCAAAGACCTTAAGGGTGCTGGCACAATAACTTTCGCCGCTGAGGATGATCAGTACCTCTACTTAAAGGCGCTAGAGGTAAATGCTGAAGCAAGGCTTTCTAGGATGGGAGGATCCATACTTGAGATGGAGGTTAAGGAGCCTTCACGAGCTAACTATGATGAGGATTACATATTGAAGGTGCTCAACTTGACAGGCGTGACGGATGCCGTGAACATAAAGTTTGGGAGTGATGTTCCCCTCTACCTTTCATTCACCCTTGTTGAAGGGGGGGACGTTGAATATCTACTGGCGCCAAAGATGTGATGATAAGATTTTTATTTGACTGATGATAAAAAATTAAGTGGGTGCTACCTTGGCCGTCTTAGATTTAGACGAGATAGACAAGAAATTAATAAATATTCTCCAAGAAAATGCCGACCTAACGTACGCAGAACTAGGAAGGATGTTAGGCATAAGTTCTTCTACAGTCTATATGCGTGTTAAGCGCCTTAAGGAGAGAGGCATTATTAAGAGAATCGTTGCGGAGGTCTCGCCAGAGACCTTGGGATATAATCTAAGGTCCTTAGTCTTCCTTGCAGTAGACATAAAGAAGTACAATGATATAGTGCAGGCACTCCTTAAGATTCCGCAGATAAAAGTAATTTACGACATCACAGGAGAATGGACGTTCGCGCTAGAAATACTTGTCAGGGATCATAAGGAGCTCTCAGAACTTCTCGACAAGATAGGAACCATCGAAGGCGTCCAGCATACATCAACGGCAGTCGTGCTACGAGTAATTAAGGAGGACAGAAAGGTAACGCCGCCGTGAAGCCTGTATTCGGGTACTGTTACTTCACGGTAGATAGGTCAGGGCAATTCACGGAAGTAATAGTTTTTGAGTATATCGATGAAGACCAGGAATTTGCGGAGGTCTTATCAGATAATCTTAGGTTACGTGAGGAGTTAATTAAGGTAAGGGAGAACATGCAATCGTTTATTGATACTGAGGAAGTCAGGGTGAACGGAAAACGCGTTCGCCCGCGAATAATTAAGGCTTTAGCGGGTATTGCGGGCGACCCGTGTAGACCTTATATATCATTTATTGTCAGGTTTAGGGGGATCCTTAAGCCTGGGTTGAACGTGTATGAGGATAGGTACGAGGAGGACATTGCTGAGTACGACTACACGGTTACGTGGATTTTACCTTCAGGAAGCCGTGTTGTTGAAGCTGAGTTCGGGTTTAAGTATGAGGTAGGCCCCGATAATGTAATTTCGTTTAGGGTTCCGAAGGGTTCCTTTACTCCTGGTTATGAGAAGATACTGTTTTACCTTCCTCCGCTTTCCGAGAAGCACGTAACTGACGCCAGTAATACTGGAGAGGGCTCTTAACGCCGCATTCCGCCACACACATACCTAGGGTTTTCATCTTCTCACAACTATACATGCTATACTTTTTCCTAGATCCTCTTAGACCCGCCAGATGCTCGACCTGGTAACGAGCTATTCTCTCGTTGAAATCCGGGAGATTACGCATCAGGTCAAGCACGTAATCAACATCTGCACCAATATTCAGAAGAAACGTGGCCAAGGCGAAACGCTGGTGATGTGAGAGGTGTTCGCCCTTAAGTAAGGTATTCATGATCTCCGTTATGCAAGGAGGAAAGAATTTCTCCAGGATTTGACCCCTGAGCTCCTCCATGAATTTATCTTTCTCTATGCTTAAGAAGCCACGTACGCTACGTACAAGTTCCCTAAGCTCGTTAACTTCAGGCATGACGCGTTCCGGGTCAATACTTGCGGTTGATGTAAGCTCGCTTGCTAGCTCAATAATCCTTGATTTGACGGCGTTCTCAAGTAACCTAGCGGCATCACGCTTGTTCAGGTATACATACCCGCGGATTACGTACCTATTCACCAATTTCCATTTAGGGTCTGAAACAAGTGATTCTGTCAACCGTAGGTAAGTAGGGATAGTCACTCTGAAAGGGTGGCACTCAACTATCTCCTTGCCTGTGCGTTTCTCTACGCCCACTACCACTCTATGACCGCAGATGTTTGACTCTGAGCCAAAATACTCTAACCCAACCCCAAGTTTCCCAGCTATTATGCTAATTACCTTATCCCTATCCCCCAGCATGAAGTTAACGGCGCGCTTGGCCTCAACATCGGCGTATTTACGTAAAGCCCAAGGATCTACGATGACAGCGAACATTAACGCTAAGTAAAACGAAATAACCTCCTGATCTTCATCAAACGAAACCAAGTAGGAGCCTTTCCCCAGCGCTGACCTAACTCTTAGTAGTCCGCGCTCCTTGAAATCATGTAAGTCAAGTAAGTCATTAAGTGTTAGCTCAGTTCCGTAAGTATGTAGAAGGTACTCCCTTAAGGAGACCATAAAAGGATACTTAGCGTAGAAGGGCCTTTCCTTAGGCATCTTCTCCAAGCCCCACCACAAGTCGTAAACAACGCTATAATAGGTATCTCATCAGAAAGTCAGCCACGGTAATTAATACGGGCGTGATACGTGCTAAGAGTGACTCTAACTAGTAAGCTAAGGAACTCAATTAAACGTTGATCTCTGGTAGCAAGTTCTCTCCCTTTATCTTAATAGATATTCTTGAAAGGGCTTCATACGTCTTCTCGTCAACTAGTACGTCCTCACCCTCCACTAGTATGCCGAGACCCTCGAACGGCGAGATCGGTGGGTCAGGGAGGTGAGGATCAGGCTTATCCCTACCTACGTATACCCACCTGATTTTCCCTTTTCGTTTTATTACGCGGTACCAGTAACGCCCAAAGTACAGGTACTTTAACTTCCTCCCGCCAACGACCTTATGTACTATGTGGAGGGGTTTCAAGTAGTAACCACTGTCCTTTATCCTGTCATTGTACTCATATATCCTAACTCGGTAGGGAGAGTATAACTCCATCACTATCCTATATCCCCCAACTATTCTTAGGCTCTTCACCATGATCTCTCTACTCTGATTACCTGTTACATCAGGTATTAAACTTACGGATCATTCTTTACTCAAGCAAATATCCGTTAGTTTGAGTTTAAACCTCTTTAGCTCTTTATAGACGTTATTCTTAAATTTCTCTAGCTCCTCTGGGAGAATTCCTCGCTCGGCAGCGATTTTCTTCACTTCATCTTCAACTACGGCATACTTCTTATATTTCTCATTTAGAGCTTTCCACGGTATGCCTCTGAGGGCGTCACCTATTCTCGAGTCGTACGGTAAGGCCCCCTTAATCATGAGCACAGCTATTATCGGGTAGCCCACGTACCCTCTATATACTGTACCGTTATCGGTGCTACACGCTTCTTTCCGCGTTAGGTCGACGTAGACCGAGTATCTCCGGCTACCGTCGGATGATACCACTACAGCATTCCTCTCATCGGTGAAAGTAATCCTACCATCCGCTACCGCACCTGCTGCTTCTAGAACCTTTATCTTGGGAGGCATTCTGAGGTAAGGCAACGCCTACCACCCAGTATCCCGTATCCTATAAAGTAAGGAGTACTGAACAGCGAAAAACCTTGTGGGTGAGTTTTCCTTGACTACTCTTCCTTGGCCCTAATTTTCTCCGCGTAAGCCTCAGGGCTCAGGAACTTACTCTCATCTAAAGGTTCGGCAGGCTTTATCTTAACTAACCATCCCGCACCGTAGGGATCTTTGTTTATTAGGTCAGGCGCGTCGTAGAGTTCCTCATTAACCTCTAGCACTTCACCAGAGCATGGAGAGTACGCGTCAGCTACGGACTTTACGGATTCCAGCGTAACTATAGGCTCGCCCGCCTTCACTGACGCGCCTGGTTCAGGTAACTCAACGTTCACCACGTACTTTAGCTTCTTCTGTGCGTAATCTGTTATGCCAAGAGTGATTGCATCATCCTGAACCTTAATCCACTCGTCGCTTTCAGTGTAGAGTAACCCCTTCTTAACGAGGTACTCACCAAGTTTTGTCTTTACTAGAATATCCTCTGCACTCATGGGGTTTCACCGAACCACACTATATTAGAGGGAAATCAAGTATTTTAGCTTCATAGGTTTTGCCGCGAATGTCTATGGTTACCTTGAAACCTATGTAGGAGTGTGTTGCCTCAATATATCCCATACCAATGCTTCTCCCAAGTACGGGGGAGTACGCCCCGCTAGTCACGTAACCCACAACCTTACCATCGATTAACACATTATTCCCGTGCCGGGGGATCCTCCTAACGCCTTTCTTAAGTTTGAATGCCACCCTAAACTTACTTACTCCTTCCCTATAGATCCTCCTTAGGACCTCCTCTCCCAGGAAGCCCCGTTTCTTGAGACTGAGAGCCATCCAGTACCTCGCCTCTATAGGGTTCACGTCGTCCCCTATGTCAACGCCTATGAGGGGGTACCCCATCTCCAACCTTAGGCTATCTCTAGCTATTAGCCCTGCGGGCTTAGCCCCTGCTTTGACCGCTGCCTCAAATACGCGTTTCCCATGCTCGACCGTGGTCATGATCTCGTATCCATGCGAACGCACCTCTTCACCTGTCCAGCCAGACCTACTCACGAGTATTGCCTCCTCCCCCAGCACGCTAGTGCGACGTAGGAATTCAAGTATACTCAAGCTCTCTGCTTCCTTCACGCCTAGTTTCTCAATAACTTCAGGAGCTCGGGGACCCTGAATAGCTATAAGAGCGGTACTCAGAGTGATATCCTTGA
The DNA here is from genome assembly GCA_027023255.1 of Desulfurococcales archaeon. GTDB lineage: Archaea > Thermoproteota > Thermoprotei_A > Sulfolobales > NBVN01 > WAOL01. Next base: position 11,475 of record JALVVU010000082.1, on the reverse strand, counting down.
TCGTGATGTTATATCCCCACTCCTTAGCCCATTTTAACATCCAGGCGCGATCTTTCTCAATGTTAGGCGCATTAACAACGGCAAGCCACTCGGTATCACTTAAGTAGTACAGCATGACGTCATCAATAATATGCGCATTCTCATTAAGTAGCAGTACTGGGCCACTCATGCGTCCTTCCTTGAACTTGCTCAAGTCCTTAGACACTAATTTCTGGAAGAACTCGAAGAGGTTGTCCCCGCGTATGAGGTACCTCCCCATATGCGACACGTCGAACACTGTAACGGAGTTGCGGGTCGCCACATGTTCTTCAAGGGGGTTCCCGTAGTCCATCGCGGTTATCCATCCCGCAAATTCCCCTACACTGGCACCATACTTCCTGAGGGTTTCTAGGAGTGGTGTCTCCCTAGCCGTTTTTAACACCTTGAAATTCTCGCAGTGATGGCTGATTAACTTTTATCCAAGCAGGTACACTGCAACATATAAAAATTGAGGAATAATCACAACATTAATCACCGCCTCATGCGTGGATAGTTAAACACTTTTAGTGATACCCCTAATTAGTAAGGGAATGTTAGAATGCCACATTACTGGATACCGAACTCCACCAAAGAAGTAAAGCAGGAGATACTCAAGGAAACAGGGGTCGACGACGTTGAGGAGTTCTTTAAGGACATCCCGGAGCAACTTCGTTTGAAGAAGGAATTACGCGTAGGATTCGGCAAGCCACTACTTGAACACGAGGCCAGAAGAAAGTTCCTTGAAATACTAAGTAAGAATAAATTCACAGGATTCAGGGACGTTCACCGAGTGTTCTTAGGTGGGGGTGTCTGTGTTCATTACATTCCCTCAGTGGTTAGGGCCATAGTGTCCCGAGCAGAATTCTACACTGCCTACACACCCTATCAGCCTGAAATAAATCAAGGCATACTTCAAGCATTCTTTGAGTACCAGAGCCTAATGGCGGAACTCTATGGCGTTGACATAGTAAATGCCTCGATGTATAATGTGAGCACTGCGGCAGCTGAAGCGGTTAGGATGGCACTCAGGGTTAAGAGGGGAAGGAAAAGGATACTTATAGCGTCCTCAGCGCACCCTGAGATTAAGGAGGTTATTAGGACCTGGGTTAAGGGGTTAAACGTCCGGTTAGAGGAGATCCCTTACGAACGGGAAGACGGCGAGCTTGACGTTAATGTACTCCGCGCAAAGCTCAGCGATGACGTAGCTGCGGTCTACGTGGAATCCCCTAATTTCTTCGGTATAATTGAGCGTAAGCTACGTGACATTATAGAAATTACCCATGATGCAGGAGCACTCGCTATAGTGAACGCGAACCCACTCTCATTAGGGGTATTCAAGGCTCCTGGGGAGCTCGGTGCCGACATAGTGGTCGGAGACGCGCAACCTCTAGGTGTAGGCTTGAACTACGGTGGTCCATCAGCCGGAATATTGGGTATTCAAGATAGGAAGGAACTCTTAAGACAACTCCCTGGGAGGCTTGTCGGCATGACTAAAACTGTTGATGGGTCGGAAAACGGCTTCATGCTGATCCTGCAAACCAGGGAGCAACATATAAGGAGAGAACGCGCAACATCAAACATTACAACGAATTCCGGCCTTGAAGCAATAGCTGCCGCCGTATACGTGTCATTACTCGGTGCTAAGGGTCTCAAGAGGTTGGGCGAGGCACTGTTAGGTCGCACTACGTACTTCTTAGAGACCTTACGTAAGCGCGATATTAAGGCTGCACCACTCTTTGAGAAAGGTCTATACTTCCGTGAGGTCACGATCTCCTTCAAGGGCAGAGATGCAAGGGACGTGATAAGCCAATTAGAGAAGCATGGAATCCACGTAGGGCCACCATTGTCTAGGTTTTATGATGTGATGCACGATTGTAGCTTACTGTGCTTAACGGAACTTCACAGCAAAGATGACATAGATGAGCTAGTAAGTAAGCTAGCCTTAGTACTCGGAGGTGAGACAGGATGAAGTACAGGCAGGCACGCTGGGATGAACCACTAATATTTGAACTAACCTCTAACCAAGACAGAGAAACATTCCAGCTTGGAGACGACTACTTCGCTAAGCTAGGTAAGGAAACCCTCACTGAAGTAGCACAGGACATCGTTCGAAAGGAAGATCCCAACATACCTAACCTCAGCGAGCCCGAAGTTGTGCGACATTATACCCGATTAACTCAAATGTCCTATGGAATAGATGTAGGTGTAGTTCCACTCGGTTCATGCACGATGAAGTACAACCCTAAGATTTGTGAGGACCTAGCTAATGATGAGAGGATAATATATGCCCATCCCTACATGAGTGAGGAGCACCTACAAGGACTACTAGAAATGCTTTACACCCTACAAGAGTGGTTAGCTGAATTAACAGGTATGGACGTGTGCTCCCTACACCCCCCGGCAGGGGCTGCAGGCGAGTTAACTGGCGTACTAATAATTAGGGAATACCTGCAGGATAAGGGATACACGCATAAGGATGAAATCCTAGTACCTGAGAGCGCGCACGGAACGAACCCAGCTAGCGCTGCCATGGCAGGATTCAAAGTAATACACATACCTACAGACGAGAGAGGAAACACAGACCTAAACGCGTTGAAAGCCGCAGTCTCCGATAGGACAGCAGGAATAATGCTAACAAACCCAAGCACCCTTGGATTATTCGAAGAGAAAATAACGGAGATATCAGATCTGATACACTCTAAAGGAGGGCTCCTTTACTACGATGGAGCAAACCTAAACGGCATACTAGGCATAGCTAGGCCAGGCGACATGGGGTTCGACATCGTCCACTTAAACCTGCATAAGACATTCGCGGCACCTCATGGCGGAGGCGGACCGGGAGCAGGCGCCATATGCGTTAAGAAGGAACTTGCTGACTACCTGCCTAAACCACTAGTAAGGAGGGAAGGAGGCAGGTATTACCTGGACTATAACATTAGGAAAAGCATAGGGAGGATAACGTGGTTCTACGGCAACATCGTGCCAGCTATAAAATCATTCATATACTTAATGATGCTAGGCCCCGAAATACGTGAAGTGGCTGAGGTAGCTGTATTAAACACCAACTACTTCATGAAGAAAATCAAGGAGCTCCCAGGAATAGACTTAATCTACGGGCGTGAACGCTGGAGAAAGCACGAGGTCGTAATAAGTTTTGAGAATCTTTATCGTGAGACTGGCGTGAACGCGGAGGACGTGGCGAAAGCCCTACTGGACAGGGGAATACATGCTCCAACAATATATTTCCCTCTCACAGTCCCTGAAGCGCATATGGTGGAATTCACGGAAAGTGAAAGTAAGAGGACCATAGACGAGGTAATAAGCGCGTACAAGGACATTGTACGCCAAGCATATGAGGATCCAGGTAAGCTGAAGGGAGCACCTAGAAACACGTCAGTAGGACGGCTAGATGCGTTGAGGGCTAATCACCCAAGGACGTTAGCGCCCACATACAGGTACGTTAAGAAGAGGAATATCGATGGGTAAGTAACGTCGGGTTACTAGCAGGCACTACACGTATCATTGTTTCTTCCCTGTAACCAGTTATAACGCGTATGTATCCGCTTAACTCAGCATCCAGCATGGGATCCCCGGTATCCACTAGCAGGTATTTCAATCCTCTTAGTTTTGTCTTAGTCGCCAGCACGAGAATGTTGTCCCTACCGACGCGCCGTATAACCTCGGGAGTGAACTGCTGGTTGCCTCGCCCGAACAGGTATCCTTGTCCCCCGATTATCGTCACGACTATTCTGGCTTGAGCAAATGAATTCAATAGGTCAAGGATTTCACGGTACCCTAGATCCTTGGCAATTATTGATCTGTTGAATAACGCATCAACACCCAGGATAGTTTTCGGAAGTCCCAGCACGTCTGTTATAGCCTTTACAGTGGACCCGGGGCCGAGCAGGTAGAGGATGCCATCATAAAGGTACTCTTCAATGAAGTATTCGGCCAGCGCATACTTTTCCTCGGAAGAACCCGAGGCACCGAAATCTTTACTCTGAACGCTGAGACCATCTGCGCGTACTGTAATCGCTCTGAAGAACTTTCTAACTTGGAGTTCTCCTGCTTGTAGGGAGTTCTCATCAATATCGGCAACATCGGCGTAATCAAGCACGGTGTTGCCCTCGCAAAACATCGTCACTAGCTCAGCAGCTGCTTCAGGGGATGCAGCAAAGATTCCTGAATACATCTTAACGCCTGAGGGTATACCTAACACAGGTACCTCACAGTCAAGAACCTCCACAATGTCCCTAGCGGTTCCGTCTCCGCCCACAAATACTAAGAGATCGATCCCGCGTTCTAACATCATCTTTACGACGGCCCTTGTGTCTATGCTGGAAGTTTCCTTCTGTGATTCTGGAGGGTGGCTCAGGCACTTGTACTTTAGGGAAGGGATTTGTCCCAAATACTTACAACCCATGATCCCGCCGGCTACGAGTAAACTGTGATCAAACCCTACTTGACGTAGGTGCTTAAGAAAACGTAATGCACGCGAAGGAGCTACGGGCACTGCCCCTCTCCTTACTGCCTCAATATAAAGTCTGCCGTCAGTTCCCTTTAACCCCACAGAGCCCCCCATACCAGCAATTGGATTAACAAGAAACCCCACCACTACTGGCATGGGGGTATTCACCTTCTCAACCCGTGGACTCCGGAATAAAAGTTTCACAGAGCTCTCCCTCACACCATAGATTAGCAACCCAGCAAATAAGAAAGAGTAATACCCTCGACTACTACGCGGTAAGGAATAATGAGGTGTCCCTACTGCGGATCTAACGACATTGTTTGGGACTATGTGAGAGGCGATGTCATCTGTGCGTCATGCGGCACGGTCCTTGAGAGAATATATGTTACTGAGCAACACACTAATCAAGAACTCGTGCAGGAGCCTGTAAAGATCCGCACCTACAAGAGGTATGGAAATAATAGGCGGGTTACCCTAACGAAGTACACGTCAGAGTACCTAAAACTGATAGATAAGGTCAAGAGAAGTAAGAGGTTAAAGAACATAGTCATAGATTCTGAGCAACTAAGGAGGTATGTTGACGGGGAAGGACCACCTGTCAAGATATTTAAGAGGAACCCGCAGAATGTTCAGGTGCTGTTGAAAGATCCTAAGGTTAAACTAGTGCTAGAGGTAATGTTGCGCTTCCCTAGATTATCCTCTAGGACGGATCGCGCTAAGGTAGCGTTAGCACTGATGGCGTTGATGCTCTTAGCGGGAAGGAGGATTAACGCTAGGGAGGTTGCTGAGAAATCTGGAATCAGCACGATGCATGCTCGTAGGCTTGCCAAGACCCTAGAGGAGAACGGGGAGTTCGTGGAGGAATTAAAGAAAGCTATTAAGCAGTGACGTTATTGCCGCAGTGCTCACCGATGTATCTGGTCAGGGATTCCTTAACTAATTGAGCAACTTTGCTACCGTCCACTCTACCCCTAACTTTAGACATTACCTTCCCCATAACGAGCCCAAACGCCCTAGTTCCTCGAGCACATACTGTTTGGGCGTTATCGTTAATCACTTCGTTAATTATCCTGAGGAGTTCCTCATCCGATAGGCTCCCGTACCTCCGTAGGATTTCCTCAATGGGTGATCCTGAGCTTAAGTATTCTGCTAGTATCTCAGGGATAGCTTCCTTCGCTATGTATCCCTCGCCAACCTTGGATAGCACCGTGACTAGGTCTTTGAAGGATACTTTACTCACGTCAAGGCCCTCTGATTTAAGGGCTTTCAAGTGGATAAGCAGGGTTGAAGCAATAATCTGCGGGTGTACCTTACCGTGGAGTTCCCTTAGAAGGTCAAGGTAGGTTGTGAAGGCAGGGTCTCTTATCAGCTGGTGTGCTAGCTCCTTACTAAGCCCGTGAACCTTGATAAGTTCCTCTAGGACTTCTTCGGGTGTCTTTGGCTTTAACTTTTCTGCCTCCTTAAGGATGTCCGTAGTTAACCTTAATGGAGGCACGTCGGTTTCCGGGTACATGCGGGCGGCGCCTGGCTGTGGGCGTAAGTACCTAGTGGTGCCGTCGGGATTCGCCCCACGTGTCTCGAGGGGTATTCCCTTGAGTGCATACTTAGCCCTATCGACTAATGCTCTCAGCGCTCGCTCACATTTCTCCTTATCAGCGATCACTATGGCGTACGCGTCCCTCTGAGGGTCGAGCCCGAGGACTTTGAAGAGCTTGTCTTTGAGCTCCTCGCTTATTCCGTAAGCCGGTAGCTCATCACTATGTATTATGCCCCCAACACCGCCCCATGCTTTAGCGTAGTCTGATAGTTCGGTGCCGAAGCGACGTGATGGCTGTACCTCCATGCCGAGTAGGCCTCCGAAGCCCTTGAGCCTCACAGCAAGTGCTCTTGCTCCCCTCTTGATGGCTCGTTGTATGAACCTGGTCTTGACGTCCTTGAGGATTTCCGTGACGTCGATGAACTCGTAGGTTAGTTCCTCTTCGCGCACACCTCTTCTGATAAGCTCTTCCTTAATTTCAAGAAGTCTTAATTGACGCATTACCTCATACTCCACTATCTTCGGTATTAGCTCGAGCTTGCTTACGCCCTTTACCTCGGTCTTTACCCCGCCTGAAATCGATATGTTAAGGTCCTGCCTTATGGTTCCTAATCCGCGCTTAACCTTACCGGTTAGTCGTAGGAGCATGCCTATCTTGAGAGCTACCCGCATTGCCTGTTCTGGTGAATGTATGTTGGGGCTCGTGGATATCTCGATTAACGGTATGCCCAGCCTATCGAGATTATACTCCACGTAACCCGGTCCTTCACCAACCTTCCTTGCAGCGTCCTCCTCCAAGCATATTGTCTGTATCCCTACGCGTCCCTCCTCATCATCTATGTAGCCTCCTAACGCTACTATGGCGGTTCGCTGGAATCCCGTAGTGTTTGAGCCGTCTATCACGATCTTACGCATGACGTAGATTTCATCGACTGGCGTTGAATGAAGTGCCTTCGCCACAGCTAGAGTGATGATTACTGCCTCCCTGTTGAGGTCGTGAGGGGGCTCCTCATCCGTCTCAACCATGCATGCGTGTCCTTGTGGAACGTGGTATATTATCCTTCGTCCCTTCTTCATCTCATAAAGGGCAGCAGGATCTATTTCCCCTACCTCGCTCTTCGCTACCCTGAGGTAACGGGTGATCGTGGTTTCAGGGATGTTATCGTTTGACAGTGACGTGGGGCATGAGCAGAAGAGCTTGTGCTTAGTATCAAGTTGTTGGTGTATTTCAAGCCCTACCTTCAGACCTAGCGCCTTATAGTCAATCCCCATGGTACCACCTCGGATAATGCCTCATGTCGTGAACTGGGTTTATCTCGAAAACCATGTTCCTGGTCAACATCTCCACACGCTCTTCCCTCTCACTGTCCGGGAAGTTACCTATGATCCACGAAAGCTTAACGTATGCGGTCTCAGGGAGCATGTCAGAAAGCGGTACAGCCCCAGCCTGCAGGAGCCTTCTTCCGTTAGTATATACCTTGAGGTTAACTCTGCCGAATAACGTCTGTGACGTGATACCTACGATAACCCCCTCCTCAGATGCTCGCTTCACGGAATCTATGCATGGACCCCTTATGTGTCCCAGACCTGTTCCTTCAATGATTATTCCCTTGTAACCCTTATCGACTAGGTAATCTATCAAGGTGCAGTCCATGTTAGGGTAGAATTTCAGTAGTGCTACCTTATCACTGAATTTAGGCCTTACGAGGAGTTCCCCTTTCTTTCGGGGTAGGTATGTGTTGCTTAGCTGAATGAATTTTCCTTCAGGCATTATTACTTTGCTTAAGGGTATATCGTTAATGGACTGGAAAGCATCCCTTCTACTGGTATGCATTTTCCGGACCTTAACACCTCGGTGTACTAGTATGTATTCGTCTGAGGTTGATCCATGCATGACAACAACTACCTCTCCGTAGGGGGCGTGCTTAGCTATGCTCATGCATGCCCTAAGGTTAAGCACAGCATCGGTACTTGGTCTATCGCTACTTCGCTGAGCACCAACAAACATTATGGGTATGGGGAGGTTTTGCAACGCGAAGGCAAGTGCGGACGCCGTGAACGCCATGGCGTCAGTACCGTGAGCAACTATTACGGCATCAAAACCCTCATTAATCCTCTTAGCTACCTCCTGCGCTAACTTACTCCAGTGCTCCGGCGTTATATCCTCACTGAAAACCCGGTAAAGCTCAAACACCTCTATTAAGGAGGAGTTCTCCAAGAACTCAGGAACCATCTCCACAAGCTCCTCCGCCGTGATAGCTGGTTTCACAGCTCCCGTCTCATACTCCACTTTACTCACTATGGTACCACCCGTACTTATCAAGGATGTTTTCAGGGAGCCTTTCCCGGAAATCCTGCTAGTGCCTGGCGGGGATACCTTCCCAACGTCTACGGCTTTCTTACGTAGAATCTCTATCTTAGCACCCTTCCTAGAAACCCCAACATTATATCCGTTGCTTAACTTAATCACTAGTACGTCACTGGAGCTGAACTCCGTAGAAGGCATCACAATACCTTCAAGTATTAAGCCAGACTCCGTATGTACACGAACTAAATCCCCTACCTCGGGGTTATCACTCACCTCGCAACACCTGAGAATAGTAGATGAACCTAAGTTAAAAAGATCCTAAGGAAACAATCACGTCCTTAGACAACGCTCAAAGAAAGCGTGTTACTTGCTCCCGCGCGGCACTGATGAGGGAGGCACTACAGTCGGTACAGGGAGACCTGCCTCCTTCCTCTTCCTAATCCAGTACTCCCTCCTATTTCGTATCCTGGGAGGTAAGTTCCTCTTAGGTTTCTTCTCTATCTTCGGTGTCTGGCTCCTCACCTTACCTGCCTTAGTCATCGAACCGTGCGTTGGCATTCTCTCACACCCGTATCTCAGAGGAGTTAGTCCTTTTAAAGGCTTGGTCCACCCTAACGAACCTCTTTCGAGGCTGAATGACGTCTTGCCACGGCATGTACTATCTGCAAAACCTAAAATAGGTTAATAATGTATTCAGCTTGGTGCGTGGTTTGAGGAAAATACCAGTAATAGATACTGTCATAGGTGCGTTTGCACTTGATGGTGATTCTGTAGCAAAGAAATTTACGGTTAAGGAAATAAATCAGTTAGTCTCAAGGGCCCTGGCAATAGAGGAAGGCAAGCCCTCGGAGGAGTTCCTAGAACTGGCTAAAGAACTAGGGAACTCGGAGGATGTAGTGTTCGTAGTTGAGGATGAGGAACATGCGAGGGCGTTAAGGGGTCTAAATCTGAAGATAGAGTTAGCTCCAGGCGACGAATCGGTACTTGCTTTAAGGAGCAGAATCGCTGAGCTAGCTGTTGAGGGAGGCTTCATAAGCTCTGTTGAGGAGTGGGTAGACTTCGCTAATGAGGTTTCATTGCAGATAACGAGGATGAAGTTAAGGAAAGTTGCGCAGAAACGAGACCTGCTAGCTATTCAGGCGATAAGGGCTATAGACGACATTGATAAGACACTGAACCTCTTCGCGGCAAGGCTCAGGGAGTGGTACAGTATTCACTTCCCCGAGCTTGACGACCTAGTGGCTGACCACCTTAACTACGCAAGAATAGTTGCCGAACTAGGCAGCAGGGAGAACATAACGAAGGAGGCGTTAAGGAAGTTAGGCTTTAGTGAGGGGAAGTCGGAGAGGATAGCTAAGGCAGCTAAGAAGAGCATTGGTGCCGAGCTCTCGGATTTCGATATAAGGCCAATACAGACCCTAGCCAACATAATGCTGGAGATGAGTAAGCTCAGGGAGACCCTAACGCAGTACATAGGCCAGGTAATGAGGGAGGTAGCCCCGAACATAACAACCCTAGTAGGCCCGTTACTAGGTGCTAGGCTACTCTCCCTAGCAGGTAGCCTCGAAAACCTTGCTAAGATGCCTGCCAGCACAATTCAGGTGCTAGGAGCTGAGAAAGCATTGTTCAGGGCGCTCAGGACGGGCGGAAAGCCACCAAAACACGGCATAATATTCCAGTATCCGGAGATACATTCCTCGCCGAGATGGCAGCGCGGAAAGATTGCCCGTGCGCTAGCAACGAAGTTAGCGATAGCTGCTAAGGCGGATTACTTCACCGGAAGGTTCATAGCAGATAAGTTAAAGAAGGAACTAATGGAGAGAATAGAGGAGATAAAGAAGCTCTACGCTAAGCCACCGCAGCGCCCAAAGGAAAGGAAAGAAAAGTTCGGCAGAAGAAGACCTAGGCCTAAGAAGAAGTTCAGAGGAAGGAGGGGTCGTAGGAAATGAAATCACCTGCGTTATCAAGCAAAATTACTTCCCGGAGGTGAGCACGCATGACAGAGGTAGTTAAGATAGAACCGCATCCTCAGTACAAGGGCGTATACATAGTAGAGCTGGAGGACGGCTCGGTTCGGCTAGCTACTAAGAACCTAGCACCAGGCAAGAAAGTTTACGGGGAATGGCTCTTCAGAATAGGCGACGAGGAATACAGGGAATGGAACTCATACCGCAGTAAGCTATCAGCCGCTCTCCTAAAAGGCATAAAGGAGTTAGTAATTAAGGAGGGTAGCCGCGTCCTCTACTTAGGCGCTGGGTCCGGAACTACACCAAGCCATGTCTCCGACCTCGTAGGTCCGAAGGGTATAGTGTATAGTGTGGAATTCGCACCTAGGGTAGTTAGAGAGCTAATAACGGTGGCTGAAGTTAGGAAGAACATAATTCCGATACTGGGTGATGCGAGGTTCCCGAATAAGTATGCACACATAGTGGATTACGCCGACATAATATATGCTGACGTAGCGCAACCCGAGCAGGCATCGATAGTGAACGCGAACGCAAAGTACTTCTTACGTGACGGTGGGTACCTCTACCTAGCAATAAAGGCTAGAAGCATAGACGTCACTAAAGAGCCCGATGAAGTTTACCAAAGAGAAATAAACACGCTAATTAAAGGCGGCTTTGAAATAATAGACGTCGTGCATCTAGATCCCTACGACAAGGACCACGCAATGGTCCTCGCCAGATTCAAAAGAGGGAAGTAATGAACTCATCTAACACTTTAACATTTTAACAAAACACGCCTCCAATACTACTTCAACCTAAAAACCTTAAAATAAGTTGATAAGGCTATGTTAGAAATCAAGCAAGATAATATGTGCGCGTAGGCGCTCCTTAGGTCAAGGGAATTTCTTTTTACGCTCATAACACAATAAATTAATAGTGCTACAATGAGCGCGGAGACAAGAAACCGAAGGAAAAAGCTGAGGATGTTGCTGGAAAGGGTAGTTAACATTCTAGAAACTACAGGGAAGAAATACACAATACTGCGTTTCCCGTCGAGCTACAGGGAGAGGTCCATAGACCTCATAGCGGTTGGCGGCGACGTTGCTGACGTGATAATCAGGGTTAAGATAGGTGCGGGTGTAAGCAAGGACGAGGCGCATGACATGTTAAAAGCGTCGTTAGCGCTGGACTCGATCCC
>JALVVU010000081.1 GCA_027023255.1 Desulfurococcales archaeon | reverse complement strand
AACGGAACATTAACTCGTTTATCGAGTCAATAACAACGAGGCTAACAACGTCGTCACTAGCTGGCGGAACCTCCTCATGCAGGGCATAAAGCATGCTGTTCAGGTCGTCGAGACGCTGCTCCCTCGTGACGCCCTTCACTGCCCTCTTCAACTTACCTAGTCTGAAGCTGAAGCAGTCAATTATCTTGAACTTGCCCTCATCAATGAACTTATCTAGCCCCCACCCGAAGTTCGTGAAGAGCTCTATTAGGGCGTCGGGAGAATCATCGAGGTTAACGTAGGTTACATAACCACCTCCCTTCAGCACGTTCCACGCTATGTGCGCAGCCAAAACCGACTTACCTGTTCCTGGCGCCCCCGTGATAGCTACTGTGGCGCTTCTAGGGAAGCCTGCAGGTAGCGCGTAATCTAGGGGTTCAATACCTGTTTTGAATGCCTTAATGACCCATCACCCTCCTAGAAAGCGCTTCTTACGTAAACTAACTTAACTACCTAGAATAAAACACTAACTTCCAAGACACTACTATCCGCATGGCTCGATGAATTATTAATTAAGCTCCCTAGGTTAGGTTAGTGGTGCCGTCATCTTGGGTAGGGTGATAGCGCTTAAGGTACCGGGTGGTGCCGACCCAATAGAGTTCCTTCAGAAGAAGATAAAGGAACTAGGACTTAAGCAGGGCTCCATAACCGGTGTGGGGGGCTTCAAGTGGGTTGATGTTGGCGTGCTACGTAGGGAGGGAGGATACGATGTAAAGCGCATGGAGGCCTCTGAGGAATACTTCGTTGAGGTAGCTCCAGTCATAGGTAATTACGTCACGCTACCCAACGGCGAGGTTTCGGTACACCTACACGTTACCGTAGGTAGGGAGCACGGTCTTACGTGGTGTGGTCACTTAGTTAGGGCCGAGACTTGGCCTTTCCTTGAACTCTTCCTGTATGAGGCCGACAATGACGTACTAGCGGAATTCCCCCACCGCAAGGGTCGGTAAGCTATGGTTGACGAGTACTTCAAAGTATGCGTGGTTGGGGGCGGACTAGCAGGCCTATCCGTAGCTAAGTACCTGCTGGAGCTAGGGCTGAAGAGTGTGATAGTGCTTGAAGCGGGCGAGCGGGTTGGGGGACTACTTAAGTCGGAGGACGTAAGTGGGTACGTGTTTGACACGGGCGGTTCACACATAATGTTCAGCAAGAACCCTGAAGTTCTGGCGGAAATGACTGCCCTACTTAATGGTAACGTGATCTACCATAGACGCAACACCAAAATATACTACAAGGGCAGGTTCGTTAAGTACCCATTCGAGAATGGTCTCAAGGACCTCCCGCCAGAGGAAAGGTACGAATGCTTGAAGGGGGTGCTAGACGCCTACATCGCGAGGCTAACTGGAAGGGCTAGGGAACCACGCAACTTCCTTGAGTGGATAAAGTACGTGTTCGGGGAGGCGATCGCCTCCAAGTACCTGATACCGTATAACAAGAAGATCTGGAAGACAAGCCTAGATAAGATCTCCCTAGACTGGGTTGGTGGGCGCGTGCCAAACCCTCCGCTGGACGACGTCATTAAGGCCGCGGTAGGGCTGGATGTGGAGGGGTATAAACACCAGTTAAACTTCTGCTATCCGCGCGAGGGTGGCATAGAGGCCTTAGCAAGGTCGCTGGCTCGGCTGCTTAGGGTGAATGGAGCTGTGGTAAGAGTCAACACACCAGTAACCTCTGTAGAGCGCTCGCTGCATAATGACCTAATCGAGGTGAGTTCAGAGGAATTCACGGTTAAGTGTGAGTGCGTGGTGTATACGTCCCCACTGAACAGATCGCATAAGATACTGGAACCCGTACTTCATGAGAAGGCAGCGCTCCTTAACGAGTTAAGGAGCGTGTCCCTCGCGGTGGTTGGCGTAGGTGCTAGGGGACTCACCCCGCCCTACCATTGGATATATTTCCCGGAGACCAACGTTCCATTCCATAGGGTAGGGATACTAAGTAATTACTCGCCAGCCAACGCACCCGTGGGTGGGGCAACATTAATAGCTGAGGTATCATTTAAAGAAGACTCAGCACCACCTAAAACGCAGGTCGAGCGAGAGGTTCTGGAAGGGCTTGAGAGCGTTGGGCTCTTGAGGCTCAGCAACGTTGAAGTCACTGAAACATGGTTCTGGAGGGACGCCTACGTGTTGTATGACGATAGGCGCAGGAACGTATTATCTGAGATCCTCCCACTGCTAAGAAAGGCAGGAATCTTCCCCCATGGGCGCTTCGGATCTTGGGAGTACCTTAACATGGATGCCGTTCTACTGAAGTCCAGGAAGCTTGCTGGGGACATTATTTCGCACCTCAATCACTCGGCCCGACACCACCACTAGTTTCGGGCGAGTAGCCGCTACATCGTAGGGCGCTACACTACCTATGTCGTGATCCAGAACCACTAAGTTAGCTCTGCAACCGATACTTATGGTTGTGCCGCCGAAGGAGGGGTCACGCAGGTACATACGCACCGCATCCTCCAGGTTCAGGGCCTCCATGCGCGTGACGTACTGTAGCATTCCTCGGGTGCAAGCACATGAAATACCCAGATACGGGTTTAGGGGCTCTACGGGGTAGTCACTACTCCCGTAGAGAGTTAACCCTGAATCAGAGAGGGTCTTGAAGGCATACAACCATCTTACCCTACTACCTAACCGACTCTCTGCCCACCAATCGCCGACCAGGAAATGCGGCTGAACCACGACATCCCTAATAGTGTTCGAGAGACCATCAACTATGTCGGGTGGCGTGAGGGAAGCATGCTCAACCCTCACAGTCCTTCCGGGTTTGACCTGCTCAGCAAATTTGATGACTTCCTCAAGCGCGCCATCACCGATTGCGTGGATTGCCAGCTTCAGTCCCATGCCGCGGGCAAGTCTCCACACCTCCTCAAGTAACTTAGAGTTCATCAGTAACTTGCCCTTGGTGTCAGAGTCGCTGTACTCCTCCCTTAGGTAGGCGGTCCTCCCACCGAGCGAGCCGTCTGCGAACACCTTTACTCC
>JALVVU010000080.1 GCA_027023255.1 Desulfurococcales archaeon | reverse complement strand
GCTGAGGACTAGGGAGCAATGGGTACTCAAGATAACCAGGATGAAGGAGAAGTTAATTGAGGAGGTTCGCAAAGCACGGTGGGTCCCTGAATGGGCCCTTAACAGGATAATGAACATGCTGGAGAACCTACAGGACTGGGTCCTAAGCAGGCAAAGGTACTGGGGAACTCCACTCCCGATATGGATTTGCCCTAACGGACACAGGCTAGTGATCGGAAGCGTCGATGAGCTACTGAAGTATGGAGGAAAGAAACCTAAGGAACTACACAGGCCTTGGATTGACGAGGTCGTCCTTAAGTGCCCAGTCTGCGGCAAGGAGATGAAGCGCATTCCTGACGTTATAGACGTCTGGTTTGACAGTGGCATAGCCTTCTATGCCAGTGAAGCTCACCCGGGCAAGATTAAGAATCCCGAGGACGTAGTGGCTGACTTCATAACGGAGGGTCACGACCAAACAAGAGGCTGGTTCTTCAGCTTACTACGTGCCGGCGTACTAGGGTTCGGACGCGTACCCTACAGAACAGTGCTTGTGCACGGATTCGCCCTAGATGAGAGCGGCAGGGAGATGCATAAGAGCCTAGGCAACTACATAGGGACAGACGAGGTACTAGCGAAGGTAGGTAGCGACGTATTCAGATTCGCTGTACTCCAGAACACGGTGTGGGAGGATCTAAGGTTCTCATGGAAATTATTGGAGGAAGCCAAGAGAGACTTATCGGTAGCATGGAACGTGTTCGTCTTCGCATCAACATACATGAACCTAGACGGCTATGATCCAACTAAGCATGGAATTGACCAGTACCTCAATCACCTAAGGATAGAGGACCGCTGGTTACTCTCCAGACTTAACACCCTAATAGGTGAAGTCACTGAGGCCATGGAGGAATACAAAGTACACGACGCTGTCAGAGCACTCAAGCACTTCATAGTTGAGGACGTAAGTCACTGGTACGTGAGGCTCATTAGGCCTAGAGTCTGGGTTGAGGAGAACACCCCAGACAAGATGGCGGCCTACGCAACCCTCTACCACGCCCTGAAGTCATGGTTAATAATGGCGGCGCCCATAATACCGTTCTTTACAGAGAAGATATACCAGGAATTCATAAGGCCAGCAACACCTGACGCCCCGCCCTCAATACATATGCTTGAATGGCCAGCACCAAGGGAGGAACTCACTGACAAGGAACTAGAGCAAGAGATGAACGCGATAAGAGAGATAGCTGAGGTGGCAGCAGCAGCGAGAATGAAGGCAAAACTAAAGCTCAGACAACCAGTCAAGCGTGTAATAATATACACCAGCAACGACAACATAGTGGGCATTGTGAGAAAGCACGAAGAACTCCTCCGCAATCTCCTCAACACGCGTGAAGTCCTAATCAAGGAACCCAGCGAGGTTAAGGAAGTCATTCAATACAAGGTAGAGCCAAAATACTCCATACTAGGACCAAAATACAGGAAACTTACAAAGCAGATAGTAGATTACGTACTAAAGAATCAAGCAGAGGTAGCTAAGGACATAATAACGAAAGGCAAACACGAAACAAAAATAAGCAACACCACGATAATGCTGACACCAGAGGAACTAAACATAATACCAGTACAAGCCGCAGGCTACGCAGTACAGGAAGCAAGCTGGGGAAGCCTCGCAATAGACACACAACTCACAGAAGAAGAAATAGCGGACGGGCTAGCTAGGGACATCATACGCAGAATACAAACAATGCGAAAAGAACTAAACCTACCAATGAATGCCTACATAGAAGTAACGATAACACCCCCAGAACAACATGTAAAATACATAGAAAAGAAACTAGACTACATAGCCAACGAAGTAAGGGCCAAGGAAATAAGACTCACAAAACAACACCCCGCAAGTATACCTAGAGAGAAAATGCTAACAAAGAAGTGGGAGATAAACGGGGAAACCTACACAATAACAATAACAATAACGGAAGTGTAAAACCGCTCGCGAAATAACAAAAATATCGTACTAAATAAAATACCTAAGGGGCCCGTGGCCTAGCCAGGATAGGGCACCGGCCTCCGGAGCCGGTGGTCCCGGGTTCAAATCCCGGCGGGCCCGCCATAGAACATCTGTTTTTAGCCTTTGGTTTACTTGACCACTTTGAACTAGCAAGTTCCGGTGTGATTGGCTTTCTATTTGTTCCGTTGTTCCTATAATTAAGGTTAATTATTTCATGAGGGGGTAGGTATATGTTAAGGTTTCATTAATTAGCCATGGTTAAACTGACTGAATGCCGGAGTTATAACTAGGTCATAGTCTCCAGGCTCTAGTTTTAGTGTAAGTACTATTATGGCGTAGTCTCCAGGGTCAAGCGTTATTGGTGGTGAGGTGCTTCCCGGCGGTAAGGTTAATCCCCTTATAGCGTTCCAGAGTGTTGTGGGTAGGTGAGTTATGGGGCCGTAGTATATTTTCTTATATACGGACCATACACCGCCTGAAGGGTTCTGGTCGTAAATATTCACGCCTTGGAGGGTTACTGGGATTGTGCCGTAGTTCTTAACCAGTATCCCTATTATGACGTAGTAACTCTTACTGCTGTGACAGTGGTGGCACGTGGTCCCGTTATGGTGGTGATTGTCATCACACAGGCTTACGTCGAGAATTAGTGAGCTGCCGTCTGGGCTTAGGTAGAGTTCATCTGGGGAGAGTCGCGTTACGTTACTTACGCAACAGCTATGGCAGACGCAGTGCGTCTCTATGAGGTATCCTTTATAGGAGTGGATTCCAGGATCAAATGAGCCGGTGTTTACGGATACGTTAATTCCTAAGCGAGTGCTCCACATAGCTGATACAGGAATAACTATGAAGAGCAGGAGGAGGGCTGAAACAAGTATTGCTCGACTCTCCCTATCGCCTCTTATATTTATATTCAACAGTTTAACACCTCATGCAAATCAACCATTATCTCTAAGAGTTAAAACATTTGTGTACTAGAGATTCTCCTCGAGGTAATCTAAGAGCTAAGGCCGGAATTCTGCCGTGGCGTAATTAAGGTTTCCCGTACCCATTTTCAGTGGGGGTGCAACATTTGAGGGTTTTGATAATATCTGATACCCACGACAACTTAAGCAATGTAGATCTCCTAATAAAACATGTTATACCGAAAGAGAAACCCAAGGTCATCGTCCATTTAGGGGACTTCACCTCACCATTCACATTGCTAAAGCTGAAGGAACTGAAGTTACCAATAGTTGGTGTTCTCGGTAATAATGATGGCGACATCAGCATGCTGAGGGAAATAGAGCGTAACATAGCTCCGCAACCAGCCGAAGCAGACCTAGGGGGACTTCCGGCGTTCTTGATGCACGGGTTCAAGGACGCGGTGTTCACTGAGAAGATAGCGACCGCCATCGCGCTGTCAGGCTATTACCGCCTAGTTCTCTTTGGGCACACACATAGATACAAGGTTGAGCGAAGAGGTACGGTGCTACTCGTGAATCCAGGCACGCTAAGCGGATACCTAGCTGAGGAAGCAACTTACGCTGTACTTGATACAGTATCGAGGAATGTGCAGGTGAAACAACTGCACACCATGAATGTCCTCGCTGGGGAATCAATCCCGTGAAACTACGACTTAAACGAAACCACCCTCGGTCTAGGATCAGGCGATATTCTAACGATTCCCTCCCCCCTGCCAAGTAGGGTCGTGAATCGCTGTATTTCACGTGAGGGGAAGTGCATAAAGCCCGTCAGTGATTCCCAGTAACCTGGATCTGGTGAAGCCATAGCAACGAGTAAACCTAAGTTATTAGTTACGCCGGAGCCTAACACGTGGAGGTCATCGACGCTTTGTGTTGCTATACATACCATCACACCGTAGCTTCTTCCAAGACGCATAAGTGAGGAGACCTCCTCGGTTAATCTTTGAACGTAAAGCCATCCTTCATCAAGCACTAACGCTGTCCTGAAGCGAAAGGGTTTGGTGGACGGTTTCGATGCCTGTATTACGGCCTTGATCGCTGACGACATATAGCATATCGCTAGGTTCACTAAGTTACGGCTACTAGACGCAAGCTTGCTACCATCAAGTACTGCAACCTCCCTTAGATTCCCACTCAACGCCTCAAGCAGAAGAGATGCGAGGCTCACCCCGGTACCGGGATAGATAGACTTAATCTCTGACGCTACACGAGAGATGACGTAAGTTACGTAGGGTTCCTCATAAGACTCAACGTACTGTCTTAAACAATCCAGTATGTCTTGACACTCGACGTTTAGTGAGTACTCAACCCCCCTATAAACAGCGGACACTAGTTCCCTCTTACTAAGTAACTCATATGACTTAACAATGACGTCGGTTAGGATGCCTGGTCGGAGACGTTTTGGGTAAAGTCCACTTAAGTCATGCAAGTTAAGCTCTAAATCTTCACCCAACACATAATGCCTGAACGGCACTCCGCGACGCTCAAGCCTAGAGGGGTACTCGCCCTTTATGTCAAGTATTATCGACCCTTTACCGAAAAACGATAGTAACCTGCTTACTAATATAGCTAGGAATTCGGTCTTACCCGATCCCGTAGGTCCTACAACTAGTACATGTGGTGACAGCGACCTAGACACATCCCAAAATATCCTCTCTCCCGAGTCCGGGTCCTTACCTAGGTAAATGCCTTTGGAGCTAGCGGTAGCGAGCGCAGTGCTAGATATTATGAAGGGGTATAGGAGTGACGTTGCAGCCCCAGCGAATGTTCTTAAACCAGCGAATCTCAGGGTAAGTTTTGTAATGCCGCCACCTCTTGGCCAAGGACCGCGTCGAAAAAATAACCTAAGCAGGAAGCACCTCCTCAACTTCCCTACCGGGCCTACTCTTATGCCTAAAGATGAGAACGTGTTCCTAACTATGCGGCACCTCCTTTCTAACTCCTCGAGGGTTTGCTCAAGATCCTCACCACACGCTTCCACGATCATTAACGCTATCATGCTGATCGGTGGTATTCCATCCTTAACTATAGTGTCCCGCACTTTCTTGAGGTGCTGTAACTTCTTACGTACATTGACAGCCGATGGGTTACTCTCAAGCATGATCTCTAGCGTGGAAATGTGCTTCTCAAGTTCCTTTAAGTACTCGTCCCTATCTGTGGGTACAACGTAGGTTCTGATTTCTAAAGGAAATCCGAGGTTTAGCGTTTTGAAGTAGCCTCGAAGGTAGTGGAGTAAGTCAGCTACACCCATGTCAGCTAGGGTTCCGGAAATATTCTCTATTAGCAGTAATTTACGGCAGCATACTTTATCCTTATGCCTTAAGATAATGTAATCTTCTTGGATTTCGAAAGCCTGCGACTCGCTGCCAGCGTAAGCCCTTTTGGAGATCTTTTTGCCTAGGACCGGTACTCTAGTTCTGAATGCTTTAATTATGTTCTTGAGCATGATTACTCACCTCAAATATTTTCGGTCTTAAAGTCGTGTCTAAAAGAGCCCTAGCTACTCTTACTGCATTTTGTAGTATTAATTGTGCAATTTCCTGAGGCCTTACCTCATGCTGGGAAATTTTGTTCGAACCCGCAGGAATTGCTATCACGTCAATGCCTTCTAAGGCGTCATGTATCGAACACTCTGTGAGTAGATCTGCCTTGCGTTCTACGAAACCCTGTGTAAGTGTTTCTCCGCACCTAACGTTAACTAGGGAAGGCACGTTCGTTTCAAGTCCCAGGAGGATCTCTGCAGAGCCATTACTATGCACTTGAAGTTTATCGATATGCACACGTAGTTCAAGGTTATGCGGTACTATGATTAAGGAGCTCCTACATATTATGCCTCCTTCCCTGCCCTCAGCTTTAGTTACATTGAAAGAGGAGCCACCGGTAACTATGTACCTAGCACTGCACCTGAGCCTGTACTCCTTACGCCATAAGTAGTCACCATCCACAAGCTCCTCAGTTACTAGTAACGGCTCTAAACACTCTGAGATAGTTACGCTACCCGTACCCTCGAAAACATAGCCATTACTGCATAACACCATGAGCTTAGCTCCTTTAACACTCTCCACTACGGTTGTTTGTCTATTTAAGTGGTTGACTAGTAATTCACTTGAACTCAGGGGATTTTCTAAGGCATAATTGCTTAAGTCTATTATTGACCTACCAACTCTATACGCATCACCCCTGCCGTACCTAACAGTGATTTCGAAGGGAATTTTACATTCATTTTTACTATAGCCTAATATTTCTAGGATAAACTTACATGAATTGCTTAATGTACACTCCTTCTTTAAGAGCTTTACATGATACTCCTTTAACGAGTTACAGCTTAATTCTAAAGAGGGCTCCTCAGGTACTGGTGATGTTATGGTCACTTCGAGTGTCGCTTTAAAGTTAAAGTTCGATCTCCTTAGATATCCTCCCTTAAGGAACGCGCAGTCAATTACCGATACCTCGCTTAAGGTTGGTTCTTTCGATGTTATACGAAGGTTTGATGATATGTGATATATGGGTAGTTTCACGCTAAATACAACGTTGCCGCTCCACCCAAGCCTTCGGGGTCTTAGTGCTACCATTGCTTTAGAATCCGTTGTTACGGTGTTAACCGCGGTAACCGGTCCTTTTACGTCGTAGCTACTGCCGGGGGACCATGGTTCTATCTCTATTATCACGTACCCGTCGAAGTCCACGGAATCTCTTAGAACTCTAATCTTTGGATTGAAGAACTCGAAAGGACTTAAGATAGCGATCCCTCCATCAGTAGTACACATTACGGGTCCTTCAGCAGTCGGTGCGCACGACTTTGCGTACACTTCACCTGTGACTCTTCTGGAGGCATTAATTACGAGATATTTACCGGCTTTTGCCCTTACAGTAATTACAGGTTTGCTTGACGCTATTTCCCTGGCCGGAAACTCCGTGAGTCTAAATAGGGTATTCCCGTGAAGCAAGTATGTTCCTGTACTGTCAGTAAGCACTACATCAGTATCGTCATAGCAGGTTAGGCACTGTGGTTTGATGTCCACTAGAGGTTCTAAAACACTGTTTAGGTACCTTGTCAGTAAGTTATTCTCCATATCAAAGTAGTATTCGCTATTTCTACAACTAGCAAGCGGGGAGAGACCAGCAGGAATTGCGTGAACATTGTTGAATGTTACTGCGTAATATTCTTCATTTCCACATTCGATGATACATAGTGAATCACCACACACTGCATCACTCGGCACACAATTAGTTATTTGATATTCCCGAAAAAGTCCCCTCAAGGGATCGATTATCAGTACTAACGTATCTCCTCGTAGGTTGCCTGCGATTAAGTAGGTCCACGTTCCCTTAGCGGTCACAATATTCTTAATCTCTGTAAGATCTCCGCTTGCGGGAGAAACTATCTTAGCATGATTTTTATCGGTACATGCCAGCAATACCTTATCGCGTATTCGAAATACCCTTGATGTATTCTTTTCACATCTTAACTTTTCGTTATGTCGGGTAAGGACGGAGAATCCGTCTTTAGTAAACTTTACTAGAGAACCCGCTACGCCTCGAAACTCATTTCTCTTAGGGTTGCTGTATGCACTCACTTCCTTTACACGTAACTCGGTTCCCTCAAGGAATACCTCGTAAAGGACTTCTTCGGGTGAGAGGTCGCCCGTGGGATTTCTCATTAAATACACGTGTCCATGTCTAGACACTAGCGAATACTCTGTCTTCCTAGTGAGGGATTCTTGAAAGATGGTACTCCACGGGATTAAGTTAAGTGGTTGAGGTATCATCTTAGGTCACCTCAGCAGGAATGCTAGTTCAATGCAAACCACTCCGGGAAGTAAGGTATTAGATAGCTTGCCAAAGGTTACATAGGACGCGTAACTCGAGTAGACCAACGACGATATGACGATGTACAGTGTTGTTAAAGGTATTACTGAGGCACTCCCAAGCGTACCAACGTAATTAAGTATTAGGGGTAATGCAAATGCTAACATGGCAACTATGGCGTTTGTCGATAATGAGAGCTTGAATTCCCTAAGCATCTCGGTTACGAGGTTCCGTAACTTCATTAGGTTCTCCCTATTAAGGGTCCCGTACATCAACCCCTTCATTATGGTGTACACGGTAAACTTAGTTATCCATAACCTAGCGTTACTAAGGATACCAGGATATGCAGACAACAAGTTAATCTTACTACTTAATTCCTTGAAAACCCTGTAATTAGTTCGATTAAGTGCTTCCTTGACTATTGCTATGGCATTACCAACACTCAAAGGTGCCTCTATGATAGTCAGCAGGACGTTAGAGAGCTGGCGTGCCTCATAAACAGCGTTAATCATGCTCGAAACCTGAAATAGCCCTAGGGCAGTTAAAGTAATCCCTAATAGGATCAAGTACGGAAACAACGCATGCATTCCACCGCTCTGCTTGAACACCACAGTAACGCACTTGGATATAAGGATAACTACTACGGCCGTCACAACAATTAGGTACTTGCGTGATAATTCCCTAAAATGTATCTCGAAATGCTTAGGTGTACGTGGAGTAACCAAGAAGAACACAGGACAAAGCACTAATGTCATAGTTAGTGTTTTAGTAACTACCCCACCACCCATTAGCGCGCTCAAGGCAAGAATAATCGGGGGGACATAACCCAAAAGCACGGCAAATAGCACGGATATCGTAGCCCTAAATTTCACCCTATTCAGGCTATCTACTCTTAACTCCTCAAGCAGTTCTTTGCCTTTCTCCCTCAGCCAAGCCTTGACTACCCCTAAACTCTGAGCGAAAACGAAATCACTTAATAGATTCCCAACGAACTTCGATTTAATCCACTTACTATATAGGTGGACGACCTCAGACGTAGTCATTAACTTCCGCAATCTCCTTAGCAGTGCGGATTCCCTCGATAGTTGATTAAAAATCTCATGTAAGCCTCCAAGCGATGTTAAATCATCAATTATGTTGGGTGATGCTGACGCTATGACAGACTCCGAAATTATGAAGTACTTAATCTCCTCCTCAATTCTCTTGGCTCGCACACGTGCTTTAGCTAATAAGTAAAGGATGTAAAGTACAGGGTTAAGCAACAATAAGAAGGCAAACAACTCGAGAATAGGGTTAAGCATGCGTGGGAACATACTAATTAACGCGTTTAATACTAGTTTGTCCATAGCAATTATGAAGCCCCCTACTAGTGTAGGAAGTAAAACTCTTAACAGTAAGCTCCTGTTCTCGTTACTCGTCATTGATAATCTCATGCCAGCCTGAACCCTAAGGGTATATACAACTGAGAAGTAACTGTTCAGTAATTTCATGGGATACTTCATTAGGGACTCCATGAACATCGCTAGCTTACCTCCGGGCTTTGTTAACCTTAGCATAGAGGTTCACAGCGGATTTGCTGAGGTTAACACCGCTAATTTTCTGTAGCCTCGACAGCAAGATGTCATAAGTTGCGTTTTCACCATACTCATATATATTATTTAGCACAACGGAATCCTCATCCTTATCGTAAATGGGTTCATCTATAGCGACTACAGCCCTCCTAAGCCCGTTCTCAACTACGTAGTTTAACGTGACTATTAGGTTAAACATCGCTACCTGTTGTGCTGTCAGATTTATTGGAGGGGATGTCAGCCTCATTATGGCCTCCTCGGCAGAGCCTCCATGAAAAGTTGTCAACCCCCCCATCCCCATGTTCATCGCTTGAACGAGCACCCTAGCCTCCGCGCCTCTCGTTTCACCTATAACTATGAAGCGGTTAACGGATGAACGAAGAGCTGCTTTAGTTAAGGTCATCTGGTCAAACTCTATGGAGCCACCATTAGTTATACGGTACATCGGCGTGACGTACCTAACCCAGCAACTTCCCTGAGGGGGGTCTATTTCCGGGGTGTCCTCTATGATAGCTACTTTCCAATCGCGTGGAATTAGATCGTAGAGTATCGCGCGTAATAACGTTGTCTTACCCGAGCCGGGAGGACCTACTATTAATATTGAGCCGCGCTTCATTATTATATCCTGTAAAAGTAACACAATGTCTCGTGTCAACATACCATTACTTACTAGTTCCTTCACTCTAACTAGCGTACTTGACTTCTTTTTCCTTATTACAATCTCACCCTTTCCATCCGCTATATCTGGGTGTACTAAGTGGATCCGGTGTCCACCGTCACTTTCAGGGAGGTTAGCGTCAATTATAGGGGTGGCCCTGCTTATGAGCTTACCAGCTTTCTCGGCAAACAAATTCATGTACTCCAAGAATTCAAACATATCCTTCAGGACTATGTTAGTCTTGATATAATCAGCTTGCGGATTACGTGAAACTATGTATGAATGTCTGACCCAAACATTACCTGGGCCAACTATCGAGATGTCCTCAACATGTGGGTCATCTATTAGTACTTGGAGTTTTTTGTACTTAAGTTCCTTCCGAAACGCATAGGCGACGTTAGCTTCAGGCAGCTTTCTTTTCTTGCGCATTTTAAGAAGCCTTATGGCAGTCTTCACAAGAGAGTACATATCGTTGCCGCTACCCTCGCTACCCATGATTATTACTTCAATGTTCTTTCTAATTTCTTTCCTGACGTCTTCTACTTCCTGTTCTCTAACAATATATTGGAAGGATCCCTCAGCATCCTTGGTTATCGTTACTTTAGCTGTCCCAACCCTATATTCCACAATAATTTCCGTCATCACGTACCATCCCCGTTAAATAAACATTAATATTTTTTAGTTGAAAAATTTACTATATTTTATGATATTATGCAACGTTTACATTTAATGTTTCTTCTTTACCCGTGTTCATGTTCTCTAGGGTTAACACTATTGTTTTTACAGTAGCTTTTGTGGGTACTACAACGCTTAATGTAGTAGTGGTGCCCGGTTGTAGCACATTGAGATTTGACGCTGTACTGACTGTTGCTTGAATTATTGATCCGTTAGCAAGTATGGCCTTAGCTATTATTGACGCCAAGGAGTAGTTGTAACTACCGGTGTTCTTAACACGTATAATGAATACCTGTCCTGTGGATGATACCGACTTTGATACTAGTACGCCGTTCACTTGAGGTGTTGCTGTGTATGAACTCATCTTAGATGCCTGAGAGCCTAGCCATCCTTGCAATGCTAGGGCGACGGGTATTGCAATAGCTACTAACGCTAATATTACTACCAGATCACTTACACCTTTCCTCAAGATCTTACGGGATTTGTTTCGCATAGGTGTACCCCCATCAAACTCACCCATTTAAAAAGAGTTCTGAAGGGGTTCCGCCCTTAAATATTGACTAAAGTCCAGTTCATCAACGGTGTTGCGAATGAGGGAGTTCCGCAGGAGGCTCAAGGCGATAATCGAGGCCATGGTTGGAAGGGTTGTTACGCCCGGTGACGTAGTTGCGGCAACTGGCTTACCCAGGTATGAAGTCCTAGCCACATTCCACGTTCTTGAGACTTTAGGACTCATAGAGCTTATTCTAGAGAAAGGGAATTACAGAGTATATAAGTTGACAAAGCTTGGGCTAAAGCTGCTGCAGGCATTAGAGAGTGCTGACTCGGTGCTAATTGACGTAGTTACCAACGAGTCCTCTGAGGCACCGACTTCAGTCCGTGAGAGTACTGAAGAAGCTGTTGAGGCTTAATCAGCGAGGTAACTCCTCATTCACCACTCAGCTAAAGCCGGTCTCATCACGTATCAAAAATACTATGTTCAGGGGAAATAAAGTTGCGGGAAAATCTAAAAAGAAGAGCTGGGTATGACTCAATAAGGGTGGGCCTCAAGACCCTAGCTCAGCAATATAGAGAAGAAGGTGAGACCTTAAGGAAATGTGTTAAGTGCTTCACCGAGATCAGGAGGGAGCTCAACAACATACAGGGACGGGAGGCTGAAGACAACGTCAGTGAGAGCGTTCAAGGCATCGGCTTGACGTTCCTTTGCTTTCCCGCAGACCCAACAGGCATAACTTACGCAATCGGTGCTACAACCTACGGTGTTGGTCATCTCCTGAAATCCTTGGAGAGACGCCGTATGGGTGTAAAAGATGTCATGAGAATGTACAAGAAATTAGGTCTCGAGCTAAGGTACGTACTAGAAATATAAGGAAAACATGGTGGCGAGGGAACGGATACGCAGTGACCCTAAATACCAGATATGCGGGTTATATGCTGTTAATTCATTGTCCTAATAGCGTCATTATGCAAGCTGGCGGTCTAGGAGAAGTTAGTCTACGCAGAGGTAGGTATTTATATGTTGGGTCGGCAAATATAAGAAACCCCGTTACCCGTGTTCTAAGGCACTTTAGTAAGACCAAGAAAATACATTGGCATATAGATTACTTAACCGAAAAGTGCATTCCCCTCCTAGCCTTACTCTGTTTCGGTCAGGGGGAAGATCACCTTTATAATATATTAGTCTCGCTCGACAAAGTTAAGCCTGCTATCTTAGGTTTCGGGTCAACAGATAAGGTTATTCACAAGACGCACTTATTTAAGTTACTTGCTGAAGGCTTAGTAACAATAATTTCTATGATTAACATGTTGGTTAAAACCTGCGAATGCGTTGAAGTAATTAGTATCTCCGACAGATATTGCTTTAGTCAAGTTTTACGAGGCCAACCTTAGCTAACTCGTTTAGTATTATGGTTATCGG
>JALVVU010000079.1 GCA_027023255.1 Desulfurococcales archaeon | reverse complement strand
GGGTGGTAGGGTGACGCTATGAGGGACTTGAACCTATTGGCTTTCCTCATTAGTTCTTCTTCCTTCATTGGCGTTGTCACCGTTTCCTTGGTGTAGCTTCTGTGATCGCCACAATCCTCCCCATAAATCTATGTTGTGGTTTTCCTTCTTTTATTTTCCTTTGTTTCGTGTTTCTAGTTAGTAAATTGTTGTGTTTTTGTTTACTTGATTGCCGCGTTTCTTGTGTGTGGTTTTGCTTTGTGTGTTACGGGGTTATTACTTGGTTGTGGGGTTTTGTGGGTTGTGGGGTTGGGCGAGGCTTATATTGTTTTCCTCTAACTATAAGTGGTGATTTACGGTATGTTCGAGGTTCGCTGGCATGGGCGTGGCGGGCAGGGTGCGTGGACCGCTGCCAACCTGCTGGCGACTGCCGTGATGCTTGATGGGAGGCATGTGCAGTCGTTCCCGGCCTTCGGTCCTGAGAGGGCTGGGGCGCCGGTGCTTGCTTTCACGAGGATCAGTGATGAGCCCATAGAGATTCACTGCATGGTTTACGAGCCGGACGCCGTCGTGGTTCTTGACCCGACCCTGCTCGCCACCGTTAACGTGGTTGAGGGGCTTAAGAAGGGTGGTTCGATCATCGTTAACTTCGATGGGGATGCTGAGGAGCTTTACAAGGCTTTAGGGGTTAGTAAGGGTGAGTATAGGGTGTTTGCCGTGCCCGCAACTAAGCTTGCGTTGGAGATCCTTAAGAGACCCATAACGAACACAGCGATGATTGGCGCCCTACTTAAGGCTCACCCGCTAGCGAGCATGGAGAACTTAGAGAAAGCCGTTAAGGCTAGGTTCCCGGGGAAGATGGGTGAGGCGAACATGGAGTTAATCCGTAGGGCTTACGAGTCCACGAAGGAGGTGTGAGGTGGTACGCATGGCGGAAGCTAAGAAGGAGCCCCGCGGGTGGAGGGACCTACCCCTATCCGCCCTACCCTATAAGCTCTCCCTAGAGTACAAGACAGGGTCGTGGAGGGCTTTCAGGCCCGTCATAGATCAGGGCAAGTGCGTTAAGTGCATGAACTGCTGGCTGTTCTGCCCTGACTTCGCGATCCTGTGGGATGGTGAGAAGGTCAGCGTTAATTACGAGTACTGCAAGGGCTGCGGGATCTGCGCTCACGAGTGCCCCGTGAACGCAATAACGATGGTTCCCGAAACTGAGAAGGCTTGAGGTGGGGGTGGTCACGCGTGTCAGGAGGTAAGGTCCCGAAAATACCTCTCGAGAAGCAGGTCAGGATGGCCGTGAACGGTGATGAAGCGGTTGCTTACGCGGCCAAGCACTCCCTAGTGGATGTGGTTGCTGCCTACCCGATCACGCCGCAGACAATCATTGTGGAGAAGTTCAGTGAGTTCGTTGCTGACGGCGAGGTCCACACGGAGTTCGTTCCTGTTGAGTCCGAGCACTCAGCCATGAGCGCCGTCGTCGGCGCGGCTGCCGCGGGCGCTAGGGCGTTCACCGCAACCGCGTCGCAGGGCCTCGCCCTGATGTGGGAGATACTCTACATCGCGTCATCCCTAAGGCTACCAATCGTGTTAGCGGTCGTGAACAGGGCGCTGTCAGCCCCAATTAACATTCACTGCGACCACAGCGACGCGATGGGTATGAGGGACGCTTCCTGGGTCCAGCTGTTCGTGGAGAACACCCAGGAAGCCTACGACACGACGATACAGGCATTCAAGATAGCTGAGGACCCCGAAGTGCTCCTGCCGGTGGCGGTGAACCTAGATGGCTTCGTGCTCAGCCACACCTTAGAGGACATATACATGCTGCCTGAGGAGGAGGTGCATAAGTTCCTCGGCGGGTACAGGAAGGTCACGGGGAAGACGTACGTGGACTACCTAGGGAAGGAGGTTGAGGTCAAGCTGGACCCCGCCAACCCGCTATCCTTCGGCCCGCTAGACCTCTACGACTACTACTTCGAGCATAAAGTACCTCAGATCGAGGCCCTCAAGAAAGCTAAGGAGGTTGTTAAGCGCGTTAATGAGGAGTGGTACGAGCTGACAGGCAGGAAGTACGGTGACGGAGTAATTGACGCGTGGGGCGTTGAGGACGCCGACATCATCGTGACGGTGCTCGGAAGCACTGCAGGGACCGTGAGGCACGTGGCTAAGCAGCTCAGGAGGGAGGGAGTGAAGGTAGGTGTGCTGAGGATAAGGCTGTACAGGCCATTCCCGTTCGAGGAGGTCGCTAACGCGATCAAGGGAGCTAAGGTCGTCGGCGTGATGGACCGCGCGCTGAGCTTCGGGTCCTTCGGACCATCATACCTAGACATCGCCGCAACCCTCTACACGATGAAGGAGCGCCCGCTACTCGTTAACTACGTGTACGGCCTAGGAGGCAGGGACGTCCCACCATCACTGGTAAGGAAAATGTTCGAGGACCTAATCGAGGTTGAGAGGAAGGGAGAGGCGGATAAGCCGCTCAAACTCCTAGGTGTTAGGGAGTGAGGAGGTGATCACGCATGTCTGAAGGCAAAGCTCAAACCCCGTACAAGCTCCTTAAGTTCGAGCCCGGGAAGAAGTATGACCTACCGCTAATACTGAACCCGAAGAAGCTGGCTGAAGAGAGGCCCGCGATGATACTGCCTGGCCACAGGCTATGTGCTGGGTGCGCCGCCCCAATAGTCGTTAAGCTACTGAGCTTCGCGATAAGGGGGCCAACGATCGTCGTTAACGCTACGGGCTGCCTTGAGGTAGCGACGACTATATTCCCATACACGAGCTGGGCAGTCCCATGGCTCCACGTCGCCTTCGAGAACGCGGGTAGCGCCGCCTCAGGTGTTGAGGCAGCGATTAAGGCGCTGAAGAAGTCAGGTAGGCTACCTTACGACCACGTCGACGTAGTCGCGATAGGTGGTGACGGAGGCACCTTCGACATAGGGTTCCAGGCACTCAGCGGCATGGCTGAAAGGGGACACGACATAATGTACGTGCTGTACGACAACGAAGCGTACATGAACACAGGCATTCAGCGCTCAGGAGGCACACCGCCCTTCGCATGGACAACCACGAGCCC
>JALVVU010000078.1 GCA_027023255.1 Desulfurococcales archaeon | reverse complement strand
GGGTTGGCGTCCTTCTCCGAGTAGCCTGGGAACCAGACTCCCTTAGGTATCGGTGCTGGCGCGGTGAACCATTCCTCACCTAAGCTACTCACCCATATGCCCATGTCCGTGCCGTTCCTGGTCATGACCGTTACTATGGTGCTGTACTCTATGCCGTGGGCGGCGAGTGTCATTAGCTTGGCGGCTGCCATACCCATGTTCAGCGGGAATATTATGTTCCTAGCTATGAAGTTGTACGCGGCGATCACGTCCTTTCTGTCGATTCCTGTGGAGAACATGTACGGCGATATTTCCTTGAGGAGGAGGGCGTTCGCAGCAACGTACCTGTTGTGGCACTCGTCACCCATGTGTAGGGCTTGAGCTATTATGTTCTTGAAGTTCAGCCCTGGCTTTCCGTCCTTCCTAATCTCGTCTATCGTTGCCTTAAGTACTGGGTAGAGCACCTCAGCCATCCACTTCAGCCTGTCGATGACTTCCTTGCCGTAGGCACCGTACCTCAGCACCTTGCCTAAGCCCTCATTCATGTTCGTGTATGCGTAGTTGCCGAACTTCGGGTCATAGAATATGAAGACAGGCATGGAAGGCGATACTACGCCAGCCATGGGCCCTACAACGCGGTGCGGGTGTGTGGGCTCGAACACCACCTCACCCGTCTTAAGGAGCCTCTCCGCCTTCTCAGGGGTGTCGGCCCACCCCTCATAAATCACAGCCCCAATCAATGCGCCCTTAAGGGGACCAGATGCCCTATCCCACGTTATGGGTGGGCCGGCATGCAGTAACTTCATGCCCTTAAGGTCGGGTATGACCTTCTCAGCCACACCCATGTCGACCCAGTGCGGCTCGGATTCCATCATCCGCTCAACGGCTTTCTTGTTCGCTTTCTCAATCTCCTCCTTTATGGAGGATGAAGCCATGTTGTTCACCAGTACATTATTTACGCAAAACACATTAAAAGTAAGCGTTTCTATGAAGAAATCATCAATGCTGTGAAGTTATCTCTCAATAGTATATTTCTGTTTATTTGGGCAACACTTTTATCTTCGAACCCTCATAGTAGTATATGTGGTTGACCCCCCATGCCGTACGAAATTCCTGTAAGGACAACACTTAAGGACGGTAAATACTCGGTCAAAGCTGAGTGGATCGAGGCATTCCTGAGACCCCCAAGGTCACCACTACTGGACAGGCCCTACGAGCCGAAGCTCGTCGAGCTACGTGGCGGCAGGAAAATGGTTGTGAGGATGGCTACCGAGAAGGACATACCGCTAATACTGGACGTCCTCAGGGACATGATAAACCTACAGATAGACGTCGACTTCTTCGACCTCGTCGCCGCCAGGACATACGCGGAAATACTTGCCTACATCAGGAAGAGGATTAAGGACGAGTGGATCATGATTGGCGTCCTCGAGGACGGCACCCTCGCAGGTCAGGTCAACGCTAGGCTCTGGAACGACAAGATAGCCATAAGCCTTCACACCATAGTGTTCAAGCGCAGGATCGGTGCTGGCTTACCGCTCTACCTAGCGAAGATGGAGTACGCCTTCGAGACCCTGGGTGTTGAGGAGTGGTGGCCTACCTTCGAATCATACTACGGTTTCAGGGAGTTCGTTCTCAAGCTAGGCACCCATCAGAAACCATACCCAGAGTACCAGCACGAACTAGGAGGCGCTACGGTGTTCTACAATACCCGCGATGACTGGTTCAACTACATAAAGCCGACATGGAAGCAACTGCTAGGCACAAGGCCCGTGCCCGAGGACCTCCTGAAGATAGCTGAGAACCCGAAGAAACCCGATGTTAGAGAAGAGTTCGCTGACTTCCTCTAAAACACAGTACGTTCTAAGTTAAACCTCCCGAAGAACGCAAGCTTTTCTCTTCAACCACAATAACTTCTAGTTACCGCCGTCGTCAAATGTCTAGGTAAGGTAGCTAGGGTCTCAGGAGAAAATGTTAAGGTAGGACTCAAACCACGGCAGTCTCTATGACCTCAATGCCTGTAGATTTCACAATGAATCTTATTCTCCTCCCTTTTAACTCATCAACCCTCTTTAACTCTGAAATCTTCCGAAGTACATGCCTCCTCACGTTAAGCACTTTCTTCACGAAGAACACACCAGCCACAACTAGAGAGGCGCCCACCAGAGTCATTATGACTGGATCCATCGTTGACCACGACAAGTAGATGCCGGCTACCCACATAGCCACGTAAAGTAGTGCGCTCGCTATTAAGTTACTCCTGATGCCCTTCAACGCTTCCTCAGGCCCTCCTTTGGGATCGCCTCCCTCACGCTTCTTTAAGCTCCTTAGCTCAACACCATTCATCGTTAGTACCTTCCTAACGAATAAGTATAGGTCGAGGCTACCGAACGTCTTTATTGAAGGTATGAATACGGCGTCAGCGCTAACTTTCCTGTTATGAATATCTGTGAGTAACTTGCTTAGCTCCGGATACTTGCCCCTAAACCTCACTGTTTCTGAACGTTCTCTATATACCCTTAATACCCTATACCCAAGCTCCTCAACCTTCCCTTTGATGTCGTCTTCCGTGTCAAACTCGTAAATTATGGCTACGGGTTTTACACCTTCTTTTCTGTTATCATTGTTCCCCCTTAGCTCTAGGTCGGGGTTGAGCGTCTCCACCATGTTCATCACTTTAGGATGATGCATTCGCGGTTAATTAAGGAAGATGCGTACTTAAGCAATAAATAATTTTTAAGTACATCGTCTGAGCTGTAGGTGATCAATACACGTAATTAGTAGTAATTAGGTGTTGCTGGAGTAATGTATTGTTAATTGTTAATAGTTGTATTTATCAAGCTTAACACTCTTATAGCATACTTCTAGTCAAAAGAGAATAATTTTCAACGTATACGATGTTTTTATTAAGTACTTCTGATATAAACTAATATCGAATAGTTCTGAGAAAGGTGTGGCTCTATGACTTCTGAACCTGAAAAGGAAGTCACGAAGCCTAAGATTAGATCCTTTAAAGAGTGGCAGGAGTATGCCAGGAAGGCACCTAAGAAGTGGATGATTTATGGAA
>JALVVU010000077.1 GCA_027023255.1 Desulfurococcales archaeon | reverse complement strand
TACTCGCGTTACTCTCCTCATAGTAAGCGTCTTGAGGTATGTGAACCGCTACGGTGCTTGGTAGGATGTCCGTGTCGTTGTATGGGTTCCCGATCCTGATCACCGCCATGAAGGACGCCATGGTCACGTTCTTAGGTCCTACACCGTTGACCGTTGCCGTGGTGTTGAATATTCTTATGTAAAGGTACTCTAGCCTGACCTCCGGCCCGTAGTTCGGGTATGGTCCTAGCTTGGGTTTAAGCATGTATGCGCCGAGTAGGGTACCAGCGCATAGGGCTGCTATCACGATTAGTGCTGAAGCAATCCTCGCAACCATGCGTGCTCCACCGACCTTACCTCGTTTTCTTTCGATAAAGCTCTAGCACTGGAACGGCGTTGTTCAAGCTTCTTGAACGGTGCGTGAGGCCCTTACCTTAGGTGTTTGAGTATTCTTGGGAGTACCTGACTCTTCCTTGACGTCACACCAGCTAGTTCGGCGTAGGGTTTGTTCGTTAGGTCGATCTTTAGGGCTTTTTCGATGGGTTCCCTGTCGCCGACCGCCATTAGGTATGTTTTGTTGTCTATGCCGTCAGTTATCATTAGTGCTAGGAACCTCAGGCCCTTCTCTTGGGCGACCTTGGCCATGGTCTCTAATATCCTGTTATATATTATTAGGTAGTTCTCTGGCCTCGTTGTGAGTACCTGAGCTATCCCGAACCTCACCCCCTTAACGTTGAATACCTTGAGGTCCCTCGTCACGATGTCTCTAGGGTCGCTGGGCTCGTTGGCCGCCATCGCTATCCTCATGAAGTTCACTGCCTCATCCAGGCTCACGCCAGCCAAGTCCGCCAGCTCCTTGACCGCCTCCCTATCCAGTGGGGTCGTGGTGGGGCTCCTCAGCAGTAGCGTGTCCGAGAGTATGGCGTAGAGCATTGCCTCAGCAAGCCTCGCCGGTATGCTCACCCCGCATTCCTTAGCCATCCTCCAGAGTATTGTGTTCGTTGAGCCGAGGGGCTCCACCCTGAAGAGTATCGGGAATATCGTCTCCACGTCCCCGCCCACCCTATGGTGGTCCACGACAGCAACCACCTGCGCTTCCTCCACACCATCCACCGATTGAGAGAACTCGTTGTGATCCACGAGCGCTACCGGCTTGCCTGCCTCCCCCACGAGCTCCGCCCTACCTATGATGCCCTTCAGCCTGCCTAACTCGTCAACAACTATGGCTACTCTGACCCCGGCACGCACCATCTCCTGCTTAACCTCGGTAAGGAGGGCTGACTCATGAACCGTTAGTGGATCCTCGGCAAACCTCTCTACGGGCTGGCTCAGGTCGAGTAGCCTGAGGGTCGTGTAGGTGTCGTATGGGGACACGGCCACGATTACGTTGCTCGCCTTAGCCAACTCCCTCACGGCGGGCTTGACCTCATGACCCCCAGTAACTATCAGTGCTGATACTCCGGCGCGGAGGGCCCACACCTGCACGTCCTCCCTATCACCCACGACCAGTATCTGACCCTTGATCTCCTCGGCCCTAGCCTCCTCGGAACCCTTCCCCCACGCACCAACGTAGACCCTCCCGTCAAGGCACGCTTCGGGGGATCCGACAACCACCTTGCTTCTCGACACCTTAAGGAAGTTCCTTAAGGGCACGGAGTCCAGCCTGAGCCTCATTGAGGCTAACTCACGTATGAAGTACCTGGCGAAGGACTCGATCGTGAATACTCCTTGAACCCTTGAACCCTCCCCAACTATGGGTACCGCCGTTAACGACTTACTAACCATTAAGTCGACCGCTGCCTTCACGGGGTCACCTACCGCCACGCTAGCGTCCCCGCCTCCCATCACGTCACGTGCCCTAACCCTAACATCATCGATCGGTTCGGGAGGTGGGAGCCCGACCTTCTCGAGCACCACGCGCGTTTCCGGCTGGAAGGAACCGACCCTGCATGCCTTGCACTTAATGCCTACGGATGACGCTAGGTAAGCGAACGTGAGTGAAGAAATAATTGCGTCCGTGTCCGGGGCCTTGTGGCCGACGACGATGACTTCACGGTCACCCACGAGGTCCCGCAACATGCCTAATTGACACTTAAGGCCTTCACCTGCACTCACGCTTCCCCACCCCCATTAATTGCTGAGACGTGCTTAAATCCAATTACTTCTGAAGCAACAGGAAAAAGCTTTCGTTAACAACCCGGTAAACCCTCACGGCATAGGCTCCCCGCAACTAGCTTGAGGCCGTGCCAAGTGTTGACGTTACTGAAGGAGTTCAGGACGCGCTCCAAGCTCAACCTAGCCTCCGCCGTGAGGACCTCGAGCTCAACCGTAGCTACGGTGCCTGAGCGTGCAAGTAGTTTAAGGAGCTTCTGAATGGATGTGGTGCCGCACGCAAGCGCCGCGTTAAGTATGGGGGCGAAGGAAAACCGGTACACGGCGTAGAGGGGTTCGAGGAACCTGCCTACCTTAGGGACACACGCGACGTACTCATCGCTCACCTCGTAACACTTGTTAATTAACGCGTCAAGCACCTTAGGCTCGATTAAAGGCATGTCGCCAGCAATGACGAGGCAATCCCCTAACCGCTTCAACGCTGTCAGCACGGCGCCGGGAGGCCCCACCATGAACTCATCCACGATGACGCCGTCAGCGCCGCTCAAGCTCGTAGTGTCCCACACGGTGCCCGGGCTGGTGATGAGGTACGCGTTACTTACCCGTGAAGCCTCCCTAATCCTGCGTAGGGTATGCTGGATTAAGGGTTCCCCACATATCCTTAGCACTAGCTTGTTGGGGCCTAACCTGCTTGAGCGCCCGCCCGCTAACACTGCCGCAGGTAGCGCGCGTAGGTTACTCACTTGCCTCACCGGTGTTTTAGGCACCACCGTCATACGTGATGTGATGATTTAAAGAATTCATAACGCGAACCCATGCATGATTAATGTGTTAGTCATTTAACTAATCAGCACAGTATCTTTATCGGGGGTAATGCCTTGCACATAGTTAAGAAGGTTGTCGGGAACCTACACCTTCTACGTGTTGATGATCCCGACACGAGGTTCTTCGAGGGCCT
>JALVVU010000076.1 GCA_027023255.1 Desulfurococcales archaeon | reverse complement strand
ATAGCTAAGTCGATGGGCGGGAAGTACCTTAAGGGGTTCTTCGAGGCGGACGACGCTGAACTCAGGAAGGAGGGGTACCACAGGCTAGGGAACATATTCATACCGTTCGAGTCCTACGGGTTGACCGTGGAGCAATTTGTTAGTAAGTTAGTGCCGGAACTCACTAAGGTGAAGCTAGAGTGGGGCGTTAGGGAACTCATGGAGGAGGTCGGTAAGAGACTAGCTAACGATAAGCACTCAATACTTGGGGCAGCGTACCGTTCCGGCACTAAGGTATACGTGCCAGGCATAGTTGATGGGGCGTTCGGGACAAACCTTTTCATTCAGTCGCAATTCACGGGACTTAAGATAAACCTCTTCAAGGACATGCAGGAACTCTCCGACGCCGTATTCTCAGCGAAGAAGAGCATGGCCCTCTGCTTAGGCGGCGGGATAAGCAAGCACCACACGATATGGTGGAACCAATTCAAGGAAGGTTTAGACTATTCCGTCTACATAACGACGGCGGTGGAGTGGGACGGGAGCCTAAGCGGCGCCAAGACCAGGGAAGCGATAACGTGGGGGAAGCTGAAGCCTGAAGGGAAGCACGTAACCCTTTACGGAGATGTTACGGTGCTCCTGCCGATAATTGCGGCGTGCCTGATAAGGTAATCGAAAAGATAATCCTTACCTTGCTGATGGCTTAAAAGCATTTTTGCTCTTAACATTTCAGGTGGTGTGAGGGTGGCATCTGAAGCTACTGCTGAGAAGTTCAGGGCGCTGACTCCCTCCGAGTTTTTCTACAGGAACAGGGAGTTAGCCGGCTTCAGCAACCCCGCGAGGGCCCTATACCAGGCGGTAAGAGAGTTAGTCGAGAACGCATTGGACGCCACGGACCCCCACGGCATTCACCCAACGATAAAGGTGATCCTACAGAAAGTCAGTGCCGAGAGGGACAACGTGTTCAGCATAAGCGTCGAGGACAACGGGATAGGCATACCGGCCGCCCAAGTCCCTAGGGCGTTCGGCCAGCTCCTCTACAGCTCGAAGTACGTCCTCAGACAGACTCGAGGAATGTTCGGGCTCGGCGCTAAGATGGCCGTACTCTATGGACAGATGACCACGGGCAAATCCGTTGAGGTGTTAACTTCCACAATCACCGCTAAGAACATATACTACTTCAACATAGCAATAGACGTCAAAACAAACACCCCGATAATTCACGAGAAGGGCGTCTACAGGAAGAACAACGGATGGCACGGAACGGTAGTTAAGCTTTACCTAGAGGGTGACTGGACCCGATCAAAATCTAAGATCTACGAGTACCTGAAGCGAACCGCGATAATCGCTCCCTACGCGGAGATAGTCTTCGAGGACCCGGAAGGCACGATAACTTACTTCGAGCGAAGCACCCGTAAAATGCCTCCCCCACCAAGGGAAGTGAAGCCCCATCCAAAGGGCGTGGACATAGAAATGATGAAGATGATGCTGAAAGCGACGAAGGCCAAGACACTCCTAGAATTCCTCATAAAGGAGTTCCAAAGCATTGGCGAGGTAACCGCGAGGAGGTTAATAGAGAACGCCGGGCTACTCCCCGATATGAAGCCGCATGAGCTAAGCACGGAAGATGTTGAGAGGTTAGTCCGGGTAATCAAGAGTGACACCAAGATAAAGCCACCGAGCGCTAATCACCTTTCCTACGTGGGGGAGGAGATAATTAAGGTGGGTCTAAAGGCGATCCTAAAGCCAGAATTCGTGACCGCAGTCACCCGCAAACCCTCAGTGTATGAGGGCCACGCATTCATAGTTGAGGCCGGGCTAGCCTACGGCGGTGAAATACAGCCCGAGGACCGCCCCGTCCTCTACAGGTACGCCAATAAGATACCGTTACTCTACGACGAAGGCGCCGACGTAGCTAGGAAGGTCGTGGATAGGATTGACTGGAGCCACTACGGCGTGACGTTCCCAGCACCACTCGTTATACTAGTACACATATGCAGCACTAAGGTGCCCTACAAGGGCGTGGGTAAGGAGTCAGTGGCTGACGTGCCTGAAGTCGAGCATGAGATAGAGTTAGCCATAAGGGAAGTCGCTCGCAGACTGAAGCGCTACCTCTCAAAGAAGAAGCGCGAAAGGGAAGAGGCTGAGAGGGCGGTGGCGATCGCTAAGTACATACCTGACGTCGCGAGAGGCTTAGCGAAAATCGTCAATAACGTGAAGGAGGAAATGATTGAGAAGGAACTCCTGAAGATGCTCAATATGAAGCTAAAGTCATTCAAGATTAATTCAGTGTCGGACGTAGTGGTAAGCATTGAGTGAGGAGGGTGAGCGCAGTGTCCTACATGTCAGCAGTGGATGTTAAGGCCCGGAAGAAAGCCCTTAAGAAAATAGAGAGGGCATTCTCGAAGCTAGTTAAGGACATACTCTCCGGGAAAACACCGACGTTAGTAATAAGGAAGAGGACGCTGGCCAACACGGTTTTCGACGCTGAGAGGGGGCTGCTTCGAATCGGTAACGCCACACTAAGGAGGTCATTCCTGAACGCCGGTGAAGCCAAGAAGTTCATGCAAACAGTGCTGATCGCGAGCATAATACATGAGGCCTTGAAGAACGATGAGTACCCAACGATCAGGGACCTCTACTACAGAGGTAAGCACACCATAAGGTTCAGGGACTTAGCCACCGGCAGGGTAAGAGAGGAGAACACGTGGGACGAGCAGAAGGAATCTGACTCAGTGATACGGGATCTCGAAGTACTCATAGACATGCTGCGTGAGGAGATGTTGATACTAAGCAAAGAGAAAGGTAAGGTAGTAGGTGACATGAGGATAAAGTCCGGCGACGACATAATAGACTTAAGCAAGATGGGTCACGGCGCGTACTCCATAGAACCCACGCCGGACTTCATAGAGTTTAAGGACGTTAACGCGGAGTTCGTACTAGTCATAGAGAAGGACGCTGTGTTCCAGCAGCTCCACAGGGCAGGTTTCTGGAAGAAGTATAAGGCGTTACTGATAACGAGCGCTGGTCAGCCAGACCGCGCCACACGAAGATTCGTTAGGAGACTTAGTGACGAGTTAGGCCT
>JALVVU010000075.1 GCA_027023255.1 Desulfurococcales archaeon | reverse complement strand
GTTATCGCTGCCAGCACTTCTATGTCGCAACCGTTGCATGCCCCTGTATTGAAGTGTACGAGCCATGGTGAGTACCTTACTATCTTGACTCTGGTCATCCCTACCAAGACCTCCGCGCCAAGCACACTATAAACACAGTAAAATAAATCTGACTAATCGTGTGGCTCAACAGTTATTAAGGAATTGAACACGTACACGTTATTAATGTATTATTTCGTTATAATTGTTTAAACAACCCTCTTCCTTAGAGAAATAGTTTCAGATTCTTAGCGGGGATAGAAACCTATTTGAGGGGAAATCTCTGAAACTAATTCAGGTGCTACGAATGGGTATGAGTGGCGGAGCGTATCGCTTGACCATGGTTGCCCTAATGTGTGCCGTGACGGCTGTTATGGCGCAGGTACGCTTCAGTGTGGGGCCTGTCCCTTACACCATGCAGAACGTTGGCGTCATTCTTTCGGGTCTCCTCCTGCCCCCTGCCTACGCGGCTGGCGCGATGCTCCTGTACCTACTGCTAATAGCGTTTGGCTTGCCGTTAGCTGCGGGGTTTGCTGGCGGCCCTTCAGTGATCCTAGGGTACTGCGGTGGGTACTTGGTGGGTTTCGTAATATCGGCTTTCCTGATGTCCCTGCTGAGTAGGGCTTACCTTAGGTGGAGGGGTATTGAGTTAAGTGAGGTTAGAGGCAAGGACTTCGCAGCGTTACTGGCTTTGTCGTTCGTGGCTATCCTACCCACCTACGTTCTCGGCTTCATTGTCTTCTCGTTCTACGCTCTACCGGGTTCAGCGCTTTATGAGTGGTCGGTGAAGGTTTCGTCGTGGTTAGGTCTCGGAGCCCGCGGCATTGCCGCCCTGTTCATCGCGTCAGTGCTGATATTTATCCCGCAGGACCTGCTCATGGATCACGTGATCGCGATCGCGGTAGCGAGGGGTGTTGCAGGGTTACTTAAGTCTAAGGGGGTGGGTTTTGCCTGAGCACGCCGTCATTTCTGAGGACCTCTCTGTGAGCGTTAATGGTCATGAAATCCTTTCCGGGGTTAATGTCGTCGTGCCGGAGGGTTCTATCCTCCTGCTCAGCGGTCCCTCCGGTTCGGGGAAGACCACGCTACTTAAGGTCGTGGCTGGCTTAATACCTGAGCTCTACCCTAAGTACGTCATCTCGGGTAACGTAAGCGTTTTCGGTCTTGAGCCAGGTCAAGCACTTAGGGAGGGGTTAGTTGCTTACGTCCCTCAAGACCCATCGTCCTACTTCCTTAACGCGTCCGTGGCGGCTGAGTTGCTTTACGCGGGCGTCAACACCGACTTAGTCGATGTTCCGGTGGATAAGTTGATGCATGAGTTGTCCGACGGGCAACTCTATAAGCTACTGTTAATCGTCGCTACTTCCTCGGGTGCTAAGCTACTTTTGCTTGATGAACCAACGTCGCACATCGATCCCTGGACCCTGCCCCTGGTCATGGGTATGCTTAGGGAGTTCTGCGCTCGCGGTGGCTCGGTAATCCTGGTTGACCATAGGGTAGAGGTGGTGAGGGACTTCATTGATGCGTACGTGACACTTAAGGGTAGGGAGTGGAGATTCCCTGCCCTGAGGTCGGGGAGAAGTGTGCGGCGTGACCCACTGAGTGGTGTTCACGTCGCTGTGTCACTCCATGACGTGTGGGTTTCCTTGGCTGGGCGCGACATCCTTAAAGGCGTCACGTTCGAGGTGGGGCGGGGTTCCGTGCTCTCCGTTGTTGGGAGGAACGGTGTTGGGAAGACTACCTTACTTAGAGTTGTTTCGGGGTTGCTGAGGCCTGACCGTGGTATCGTGCGGGTATCCGGTAGGGTGTTTTATGTCCCGCAGGTTCCCGTGCGTTGGTTTTCCTCTGACACGGTGGAGGGTGAGGTCAAGTTGTTCGCCCGTGCGTGGGGTTTCCGTGGCTCGGTTGATGAGGTTCTTGAGTCCTTCCATCTTGAGGGGGTCAGGGATAGGCACCCGTTTACGTTGAGTGTGGGTGAGTCCCGTAGGCTTGCCTTAGCCCTTGCCTACGTGTCCTCAGCCGATATCGTCGTTCTTGATGAGCCTGGCTTGGGGCTCGATCCTGGTGCTAGGGAGTCGCTGGTTGATTGCCTGTCCGTTATGATGGGTGGGGGAACCACGGTTCTTACGGCCGGTCATGACTTAGTCTTGGCTAAGTCGCTCGGTGATGTGTGCTTGCTTGAGGGTGGGGTGTTGAGGTGTTGAGCCTCATTGCACGCTTGATGAGGGCTTCGTCCCTGGTGGTTGCTCCGGGTTACTCACGTGTGCGTGGGGTCCCTGCTTACGTGACGCTGTCCTTCCTTGCCGTGACGTCCGCCGCGTTAATGATCTTACCTCCGTGGTTGCTGGTTCCCTTGCTCTCGGTGCTTTGCGTGTTGGCGTTGTGGGTCAGGGGGTTGAGGGTGCTGATCGCCACTGCATTACTATTCATTACGTTCGTAGCGCCCTTCATTGCCTTGTCGATCGGGGCTCAGTTAGTCGTTGGTTCCTTCTCCCCCATCACCACGTTAATGGGGGTTGCTAGGATGGCGGGCCTAATGTTGCTGGGTTCCGTGGTCTTCGGCCTCATAAATATTCATGAGTTAGCCTTGCTGCTAAGGAGGGTTTCACCCGACTTAGCCGTGTCTACCGCCCTTGCAATTAAGTTCTTCTACTTAGCCTCCACTAACTTGAGTCGGTTGGCTGAGGTCTACTCAGTTAACCTACGTGCTGAGGGCTTCATGGGGGAGGTCCGGCGGTTAACGGCGCTTAGTAGGGCACTCACCTACGTGTGCACGGTGT
The DNA here is from genome assembly GCA_027023255.1 of Desulfurococcales archaeon. Taxonomy (GTDB): domain Archaea; phylum Thermoproteota; class Thermoprotei_A; order Sulfolobales; family NBVN01; genus WAOL01. Next base: position 278 of record JALVVU010000075.1, on the reverse strand, counting down.
CGGCGCTTGAGTCTATGGAGGCGCTTTATACGCGTCCTAACGTACTCTTAGGTGGTGTGCGTAGTGAGGAGGGAGGGCGTGGAGAGGGCGGTGCTCGCCCTACTGCTTAGGGCCGGCGGGGACTTTGTCAGCGGTGCTGAGATCGCTAACGCGGTAGGTGTTTCTAGACCTACGGTCCATAGGGTCGTGGAGGAGCTTAGGGGCCGCGGGTACTTGATAGAGTCTCATCCCCGCAGAGGGTATAGGCTCGTCCTCGAGGATGACTTAAGCACCGCTAA
>JALVVU010000074.1 GCA_027023255.1 Desulfurococcales archaeon | reverse complement strand
TAAACAACGGTGAAAGTAAATGGAATACGACATTGTGCACGTGAAAGGACTGCAGGTACTTGACTCCCGCGGCAACCCCACCGTGGAGGCTCTCGTGATCACGGAAGGAGGAGGTTACGGCAGAGCCATAGCACCGGCCGGCGCTTCCAAAGGTAAGCTCGAGGCTGTGGACCTGAGAGACGGGGGAAAAGCTTACGGAGGAATGGGTGTCTCCAAGGCCGTAGAATCAATCAATAAGTATATAGCACCAGCAATCCTCGGAATGGACTCCTCCGACTTTAGGGAGGTTGACCGCAAGATAATTGAGGTTGACGGGACGCCCAACAAATCGAGACTCGGAGGTAATGCGTGCGTGGCAACTTCATTAGCGGTCATAAAGGCAGCCGCCGATACTGCTGGAATACCGCTTTTCGAATTCCTGGGAGGAAGAAGGGCTAGAACCCTGCCCGTACCTCTAATGAACGTCATTAATGGCGGCGCTCACGCAGGCAATAAATTAAGCATTCAGGAATTCATGATAGTCCCGGCCGGTGCTGACACGTTTAGTGACGCTATACGCATAGCTGTTGAGGTGTATAAGTCGCTAAAATCATACTTAAAGGAGAGGTACGGTCCCTCTGCAATTAATGTCGGAGATGAGGGTGGGTTCGCACCCCCGTTAGAGCTTACTAGGGACGCGCTGAACGCGCTCTCAGAAGCAATTAGGAGAGCTGGGTACACTCCCGGTAATGAAGTGCTGTTAGCCATGGATGCTGCGGCGTCACACTTCTACAGAGGGAACCAAACTTACGAAATAGATGGGAAGAAGCTTAGCAGTGCTGAATTAATCGACTACTATGCTGCGTTGGTTGATGAGTATCCGCTAGTACTTCTAGAAGATCCCTTCGCCGAGGATGATCCCGAACCGTTCAAGGAGTTGAGGGCGAAGCTTGCTGGGAAAGTGATTATCATAGGTGATGATATCATAGTGACGCGTAAGGATCTTGCGGAGAAGTACTTTGCTGGCGGATACATTGATGGCGCAATAATAAAGGTTAACCAGGTAGGTACGTTCACTGAGGCTGAAGACACTATAAGGTACCTACTGGGTTCCGGAGGTAAGGCCGTGATAAGTCATAGATCGGGAGAGAGTGAAGACACCACGATAGCACACATAGTAGTTGCGTACGAGACAGGCCTAATAAAGACAGGCGCACCGGCGCGTGGAGAAAGAACAGCCAAGTACAATGAGTTACTTAGGATCGAGGATTACCTAGGTAGCGAAGCTATATTCGCGGGTAAAAAGTGTTTTTAAGGTAAGACCACAGCTATCCCTATTAACACGAACCCTAATGCCAGCAGTAGTAGCGAGAATTCTTTTACCTTCATTGACGAGATCATCTTTATGAGTTTAACGGATCCCGCTATTCCATATCCTATTGCGACAATCACTATTAGTGCGAAACCTATTACTGCGAGCCACTGAGCCATGCCGCTCACATTAGCCGACGTTATTGAGGACCATAAGTTATAGAGTACCTCTACGCCCATACCACCACCACTCTTAAGGCTTCCGCTCCGCCTTACTTAAAAGACGTAAGGTTTTTACTCCGCCATTCCTTACTACCAGCAAGGAATGATGAAGGTTAAAAGCGATGAACGATGATTAGAGGCTGGGTTCTGACCAACTCACCTACTCAAGGTCGCGGCGCGGAAACCCTAAAAACTTAGGTCAAGTAAAAGTAGTTGAGGTGAGAGTGTGGCTAAATGCCCTAGTTGCGGGACAGAGGTGCAACCCGAGCGGACATGGCAACTTGTCGCACCACTGCCTGACGCTGAAGGGAGGATAACAATCACGGTTATGGGTTCTTTTAGGTGCCCTAAATGTGGTTATTCATGGCGCGGAAAGGTCTCAACATTAAAGGTGGGGCCGGAGGGCGAGGTTGAGGTAGTTAGGGGTAAGGCGAGGCGTAGACGACGAAAGAAGAAGGAGAAAACCGAGGAAAGCTCAGGCGGAACTGTGATTGAGGTTGACTTATCCGACATTTATGAAGAGGAGCGATCTAATGAAGCTTAAGAGCTTAGGTCTAATCGCTGAGGTAGTCATAGCTGTCCTGATATTTACCTTACTTCTCCTTAATCTTACCGGAAACGTCATGTTCGCTGTTGTTGAAGGGAAATCCATGGAACCGTTGCTTCAGACTGGCGACTTAGTACTGGTTGTTAAGGTGCCACCTAATGACATTCATGTTGGAGATATCGTGGTGTACAAACGGCCTGGTGGGGAATTAGTTATACATAGAGTACTGAAGATAGATAAAGTTGGCAACGAATACATGTACTTCATAAAGGGCGACAATAACCCATTGCCTGATGGCGACATTCCATATAACTGGGTACTCGGTAAGGTTGTAGGCATCGATGGAAACGTGTTCAAGGTACCCGTATTGGGTTACTTAACTTTGGGGCTTAAGTCCATTCTCAGTAAGTAACTTTATCACGTCCTTGCAAAAACCACCTACGGACGAAAGCTTCTTCAATGAAGCGATGTACTCATTGAAGCTCAGACCGGCTCGCTCACGCCAAATCCTGTACTTCGTCACTATGTTCTTATATGCCCGCCAGTGAAGTTCACAGAGAGAGAATCCTCCCACAACGTACCGCCCATACCTTCTGCAAACAGCGCATTTAATGTCATGCCCTTCCTCAGCAAGCTTCCTCAGTTCACCTATGTCGTTCGAAGCTATCATCTCCTTGATCTTAAGTAGTCTAGGTTTCAGGAATTTCTTAGCATCATCCACTACTTTCTGCCGGCTTATCTCGCCTTTCCTGACACGCTCTATCTTCTCTTCAAAGTCGCGTGTTAAGTTAACTTCCGTTAATTCCTTAAACAGCTTAAGTAACATGAAGGCGGTCTTAATCCCTAACTCCGTAACTACTATTCCAGCGCTGGTTGATTTCAGGTAGCCCCTCTGAAAGAGTGTTTCTATTATTTCGGCCCTAGTAGCCTCCGTCCCTATGCCCACTGATTCCATCCATCTCAGTAGTGACGCCTTCGTGTATAATCTAGGGGGTTTCGAGTACGTTCGGACAACGCTTACGCGTTCCACCTCAATGCAGTCACCTTCCTTTAACTCAGGGACACTG
>JALVVU010000073.1 GCA_027023255.1 Desulfurococcales archaeon | reverse complement strand
GGGGGGTTGGTGTTCGTCCTTGCCTCCCTGATCCTGTTGGCTGTATTGATTGCTGTGGTGCCTGAGATTTACGCCGCGTACGTCGGGCCTTGGAGGCAGGGCGTTACCCCAACTACCAACGCCGTCGAAGAATCAATTATGCCCACCAAGTACGCTAGGGTTAAGGTGTACGTTATTGGGCGGGTGCTAAACAAGGATATCTTAGGGCCTGAGTCCCGTGAGATCTCCCACATATTGGGTTGCCCCGTGGAGCTCGTACCTTCAAGCACACTAACTGCTGTGCCCACTAGAAACTCCCTCATAGTGTTGCTTAGACCCCCCAGGCCAGGCCCGGAGGCGCGCCTCCTACTCAAATCCATGCTTAAGGGAATCCCCCTACTTGCTGTGGGTTCCGACGTTAAGGAGCGTGTGGACTCTCTAATCTCACGCTACGCTACTGTGGAGGCCAGCTTTAACGGCACCAGCACGTATCTCTACGTACTCGTACCGCCCTCACTAAGTAACGGTAGATACGTAACGTTGGTTAAGGGATACGCGGCAAGCACGCGGCCAGGCTCCCTACCCGATCCCGCGGTAATTGCTAATGCCCTGAGGACAGCCTTACGAGCAATTACGCAGTACGGGGAAGGAGTTTTCAGGCCCTACGGCATAGTTGGGTGGAACTCCAGTAATAAGTGGTACCCGCACGGCATGCTCGTGCTGAGGCACGTAATATATAAGTATCCTGGCCGTATAGGGTCGGATAAGGATCTATTCGCGGTTAGGTGCGTAACCCAGATAATCTCTGGTCAGAAGCTCGGACTGCATGACTACCCCTTCGTCTGGTGGAATGATTACATCAAGTCCGAATACTACCTAAGATACTACACGAGGATCTACGATCTAATAGACTACAGCCCCTCATCACGCGGAGGAGGGGGCACCATAAGCGTTGTGATATCATGGCCTCCCGTAGTAACCCTATCATGGAACTATGATGGTACCTACATAACCAGCATAGACGACGACAGCATATTAGGGGTTAAGGCAGGCTGGTATCACGACATAGGGACACCCTATTCACCCGCAGTACCTAACACCGTTAAGATAGAACCGGGCTTTGAGTACACGGTCTCCCCACCAAGCAGTGGCGCGCAACGCTGGGTAATAACAGCTGGGTGGCTTGGCATGGGTGTTAACCCTGGCTACCCTCTACAGAAATTTGCAGGCACGGTAGTGATTAAGGTTATAATAGAGGACTAATTACCCACAGAGATAACATGCTGAGACGACAACAACTCGAGGAATCAAATTCCTAAAGAACCAACATCCAACATCCGAAGAGACTGAAGTAAGGTATTCACTCTTGAGCCTTATGAACCTTTTCATTGGTTATCGAAATACAATAATATCTGTCGACTCCCTTAACATTAATCTTGTAAGTTCCTGTAAGATCTGTAGCGTACCTAGCCTACATTGTTGAAGTAATGGAGTGCTTATAACTTCATAGAGAAAGGAGTTCATGCGGGGAGTTACGCGTTGACGGCTTCAAGGAGGAGTGCCTCGGCCCTATTGATTGCTTTGGCTGTAGTTGTCGCGGCGTTGGCGTTGGTTATTCATGCTGTGGGTAGCGATGACCTGCAGGTAATGGTGAGTAGCTGGTTGAGTGGTAAGCCTAAGGCTATGGATAAGCTGTTGATTGAGGTGCCTGGGGGTCCTGGGGTGGCTTACTGCTACGTTAGCGTGCGTAGGTTAGCAACTACTTTGGAGCCCACGAAGGACGGGTACTCACAGCTCCTTTACTTTGGGGAAGCACCTCCGGGAGGCTTAGTCGTCGTTAAGCACGTGTTCAACGCGGTGCCCGTGGAGTACGGGGTGGACTCCTCCGGAAACACCTACATCAAGTCCTACGAACCCAAGGAATACGTGGTGTCAGTCACGTGCGTAGGCACGGACGGCAGGGTCCTGCCCAAATACTCCTACACCAAGTACGTTGACGTCATACCCACGAAACTAGTCAACGTGAAGCTCGTGAAGTGGGGGTCGAGAATGAGTGGCATGGCGCCCAGCGTTGGTGCTGAGGGTGTGTCGGCTTCATCCACGTGTAAGGTGGTGGTGAGGAAGGAGGGGAGGGATGGTGAGGGGCGTTATAGGGAGGGCTACTGCTACGCGTGGGTGGCGTTCACATACCTAAACAGCGTGCCCGGGATTAAAGTAGCCCTTAAGATCCCTGATAGGCCCGCGACAGCGATTTTCCTGTCAGCGTTCTCCAAGCACGACGACACGTTCGGGGAGGGTGAGTGGGTGGACTCAGGCAAGCACCTAGCGGTGTTCACGTACTCGATACCGTCCTCAAGCCTGAAGTTCGTGTCGGACGGTGACAGAGTACTAGTGGAGTTAAAAGTCGAGTACCTCTACGAGTACCATGAGGTCGACGGGCCTGACGGGAGCTACGTTTACGACTACCAGCTACTATACCCTGAAGGGATTTACAACGACCGCTTAATCCCTGTTGGGAAGTACCGTGAACCAATCCTCCACCCTACCTACGCCAACTTATTAGACACCAGCATCACCGTGTCCCTAGGGTCGGTAAGGAATAACATGACTGATGAAGTGACAGGCGTTGCCACATCCCTCACGATATTGCTGGGCGGGAAGTCATCCACTGCCATAGCTAACGTCTACGAGGCCGTGAGGTGTGACGCACTATACACAACGCCGGAACTAGTGATTGAGGACTACAGCGGCGAGTATTACTGGTGGTGGTATAAGAACGATGATCCGTTAACGTTCACCGTACTCCTCAGCAGGCAGTAGGGACAGTTAAGTTAAGTAGGACATTATCGTCAGCCCGTGAGTGTGCGTTACCGCAGGTGTGACGCGTAACTAACCGGTTTAAGCTCCGGGAACTAGTGTGGGCTTGGTTGGGTAAAAAGGTAAAAGTCTACTTTACTTGTTATACGTGCAGGGTAGTCTACTTTGCGTGTTACCTCAACTCAGGAGTTCGTGGATCGGGAGGAGGAGCTTAAGGCACTTAATGAGGTATGGTTGAGGAGGCCTGGACTAGTGATTATCTATGGGCGCAGGAGGATCGGTAAGACCAGGCTCCTAATGGAGTGGCTGAGGAGCTTGGGTAGGGAGGTTAAGGTAACGTATTACCAAGCCGTCCCGGCTAGGCATGAGGTTAACTTAAGGGGCCTAGCTAAGGCCCTTGAGGACTCCCTAGGCTTAACGGGGCTCTCGAAGGCGTCGTTCGAGGGGCTGGACACCTTACTGAGTGTCTCACTGCGTAGGGACGTAGACGCCGTGATCGCCATCGATGAGTTCACCTACTGGGCCCGCGGCGCTCCCCGAGTTGTGGGGGAGCTCCAGAGGTTCGTCGATCACGTCCTCCCAACTACTAAGGCCCTCATAGTGGTGACCGGTAGCTTAGTGGGGGTGATGCATAGGGAGGTCCTAGGGGGCGGGGCGCCACTGTATGGGAGATCCCTAGCTAGGATCAGGTTAAGGGAGCTTAAGCCTAAGCACGTGCTGGAGTTACGTGAAGGCATGGGGTTGGAGGAGGCGTTCCTAACGTACGTAATGTTCGGCGGCATCCCCCACTACCACGTAGTGACTTCATGGTGCGGGAGCGTCGAGGAGTTACTGTGGGAGGCGTTCTTCTCACCGCGAGCAGTGCTTAGGGATGAGCCCCACTTCATACTTAGGGAGGAGTTCCGTGACCCGGCAACCTACTACGGCATCCTCCAGGCAATAGCTCGTGGGGCGGACACCCCCTCAAGAATAGCTGACTTGACAGGCATGCACAGGCAGCACGTCAGCAAGTACCTAACCGTGCTGGAGGATGTGGGGTTCGTCGGTAGGGACGTGCCGGTCCTGAGTAAGAAGGGCGTCTACGTTATCAAGGATAACTTAATGCTGACCTGGTTCAGCGTCATCGAACCGATACTGAGCATGGACCCATACCCTGAGAAGGAGGAGTGCATCCCATTAGCCCTGGAAAGGCTCAACACCCAAGCATCCAAGGTCTATGAGGGCCTAGCCAAGGAATTCGCTGTTAAGTGGGGCCTCAAGCACGGCGTGAGGTTCGACATCGTGGGCAGGTACGTCCATAAGGGTACTGAGGTGGATGTCGTCGCGGTGAGTAAGGGTAGGTGTGAGGCACACTTGTTCGAGGTTAAGTGGGGCGACCTAACAGTTAGGGAGATCAAGTCAGTCGTTAAGTCCCTCCTAAGGAAGGCTTCCTCAATGCCTGAGGGACTCATTGGTGGGTGTGAGGTAGTGCCTCACGTAGTGGTGAGGAGGGTTAAGGACGCGGTGCCGGCAGAGCCGGGGACGTACGTGCATGACTTAACAGAGGTCATCGAGACGTTGTAGGGGCCTCATGCTTTACCGGCCCTCTCCTCCCTCAGCCTCTCCTCGAACAGTTTCCTTAAGTCAGCGTCCCTTAACTCGGGCTTCAGTAGTTGCTTGAGTTCAGGGTGCTTCATGAAGTAGTGTACCGCGTAGCTACATACGGGCTCTATGACCCACCCGTTCTTCTTGGCTAGTTCGATCGCGTACTGCGTTAGCTTAGCGGCTATTCCCTTACCACGGTACTCTGGGGGCGTGTAGGTTTTGAGGAGCCTCATGACGTTTCCCTCAACCTCATACGCTATCCACGCCTTCTCCTTGCTTCTGGGGAGGCGGGCGTATATTACTGAGGACGTGTGCCTGATCTCGAGCTCGTTTCCTTCCTTAATTCCAGACACGTCAAACACCTATGGTGAGTACCGCGTGGTTAAATAAAAGTGTTTGCTTGAGGGCATAACCCTAAGCCCGGGCTAGTGCTTCAGGGGTTCACGCCCCTCCCTAACTATTAAGGTCCCGTAACCCACCATCACCACCTTGTCCGGCGTTAACGCCTCAAGCACCTCGGTCCTGTGGGTGGTTGCTATCAGCGTTATTCCTGCCTCCCTACAGAGCTGCGCCACCTTCCTAGCCACCCTCTTAGCCGTTAGCTTATCTAGGTGGGAGCCGAACTCATCTATTATGAGTACGTTGGGCCTCTCAGCCAGTAGTGAGGCTAGCTTCGCCCTTTCCTTCTGACCCGTAGATAATTCAGTGTACTTAGCCCTGTAGTAGATCGCGTCCGATAGTCCGACGGCGTTCAGTATCTGGATCGCAGCGTTAACGTCCCCTACCTTCCCGTTAACGTGCTCGAGGATGGTTTCGTTCCCGAAGGAGGGTTCCGCCTCGCCGGGGAGTAAGTAGGCGACGCGGGCGTTGGGCGGCATGATTACCTTGCCTTCCGTGGGTGCCCACGCCTCCCCGCCAGCACCTGTGGCTGCGTTCACGAGCATCTTAAGTAGGGTGGTCTTCCCCGCGCCTGAAGCACCTATGACCGCGACCACCTCCCCAGGCCTTATCTCTAGGTGCGCGTCCCTGAATATGTACTTCTCAACAACCCTCTTCTCAACGCCGAACGCCTGCAGTACCTGCCTTAACTCCCCCTTGAGGCGCTGCACGTCTAGCTCGGACCTGTAGACCTTAGTTACGCCCTCCAACCTTATGGGGGCTTTGATGGGTTCTACCTTAGCGTACTTGGGCCTGAATAACCTACCCCCATGCTCCCTAGCCCTGGGGTCCTCACTCAAGTACTTAGTGATCAGCTCCTCAGCCTCCTTAGTGAGGGGGTATATGAGGACGGGCCTGCCGGAGGCGGTGTCCCACACGTACTTGAAGCCCACGCGCTCGAAGAAGGGGTTGTACTTAGCCATCATCGCTATGGTCTCGACGAAGTGCTTACCCCTCCTCATCTCAGGGATCCTCCGCTCAGCAACCCACCTCAGAGCAAGCTTAACCGCTAGGGCACCGACGCCGTCACCGCGGTAGTCGGGGTGCACCACGACCCTAGCTATCCTCGCGCCGGCAGTGTTAGCTATCCTCAACGCCTCCTCAGTAACGTCCTCGCCCCTCAACCCCTTCCTAACCCTCGCGTAGTGCCGCGCGATCTCCGGGTACTTCGACAGGACCTCAGGCTTCTCGAGGGCTTCAGGCCAGAACGTCGGGTGGATCCAGTCGGGCTTAAGCACCCTCTCCCTGATTAGGCGCTCCACCCTACCATTGACTCTCCTATGCATGAGGGGTATGGGGGTGTCCACCCTAACGTACGCGACGACGCGTGGCTCGTAAGGCTCCCTAGAAGCGAGCTCAAGGATCAGGAAGCGCGACGCCGGCAACGAACCCCTGATCTCCTGGAGCTTGCAGGGCACCCCGCACTCCGGGCACTCGGGCTGCACATTAGCCTCAAACACCTTGCCGCAGGAGGGGCAGCGCCACGTAGCAACGATCTCCTCCCTACTCGCGTAGTGATGCTGCTCCAACTCAACGATCGCCGTGAAGTCCTCCTCCCTAACAGCCTCCCTAGCCACGACGGAGTACCTGTAGATAACCTCACCAGTCACTGGGGAGTGACGCGGTAGTGACTCCTCAACGCTCCACGGAGGCCACGCAAGAACCTCCTCACCACCCGGTAGTAAGCGCCATAGGGAGTAAGTGTCGCGCGGAGCAACGAACACCTTACCCCCGACATGCTCGGGCTCCTGTTTAAGCAGAACCTTAACCCACTCACCCGGCGTGAACCACCTAGCCATCGAGGCAGGCATCAGGAACGCTATCTCAGCACCCTCAAACTCAACGAGTAACGCGCCCCTCCACCTACCGCCGGCCCTAGGCACCCTTAACCCGGTGACCTTGGCTTTGAAGGGCTTCATAACTGGGACCTTAACGTATGTCATGAGCATGAAACACCATAACAAACTATTATGTACGAACTAAAAAACACGGGCTTAACATTGAGTCACGTGTGCGTCCGCTGAGGTGTTACCTAGTGGTCGTCGCCGCATTGGCTTCCATGCTCGTGCGTGTGGGTGACGTGGTAGGTAATTGGTTGCGCTTAAGGCGCTACGCGTCGCTCGCGGCCCTGCGGGGTGCTGAGCTAGTTGTTTTTCCTGAGTACTGCTTAACGGGTTTTCGTGGGTGGTGGTTTGGGGATGCCCTGCTCTACTGGGAGTTGCTTAGCTCGCTACGCGCCTTAGCTAGGAGGCTTGGGATATACTTGGTTGCCGGGCTCCTTGAGCCTCCGCACCTAGTTGAGGGGCGTGCGGACTGCGCGGCATTTAACTCAGCTGTCCTCATCGACCCTAAAGGCGTTGTCCTCCTCAAGCATAGGAAGTGGGAGGAACCGGTACTGTTCTGCAGGGGCTCTGAGGTAAGGGCGGTTAACACCCCCTTAGGCAGGCTGGCAGTCATTATCTGCGGCGACCTATTCAGCGGGGACGTCAGGGAACACGTGAGGAAGTTAAGCGTTGACTACCTGGTAATCCCCATGGACAGGTCCGGCATGCCGGGCATAGACTACAATCTCGAGGAGGAGGTTGGGGCCGTGGGTGAGGCGGTCAGGGAGTGTTGTGTGAGGCGCGGGGCCTTAGTAGTTAATGCGCACGGGCATGAAGGGAGTTACGGCTTCGCCCTAATTCTTGACGCGTCAGGTAAGCCCCTTAAGGTGCTCACGGGTGAGGGCATGCTCCTCAGCAAGTTCCCTTAGGATGCCCAGCAACTCCTCCCTACCGAAGGTCCTCTCAAGCGGTAAGCCTTTCAGCAAAGCGTAAGCAACGTCACCGTATTCCTCCATCGCCTCACCCACACCCCTGTACTCCCTCAGCACGAACCACTCGTTCGGCTCCGGGAACGCTTCATATAGCTCCCTCCTCCAAGCCTCGAGGGGTAATCTCGGCAGTCCCTCGTAATCCGCGGCACACATGACCCTCTCACCCACCTCCCGCCTCACCCTATCGAGCCATTCAAGCCCGTCGATGGACCTAGCTACGTGGTGATCAACAATCACGTAGTCCGCGAGCCCCGCTAACCTCCTAAGCACCCCCTCAGCCCTCCTGAGGGCTACTTCCCTGGCATTGCCGAAGAGCCTGTAGGTGGGCGGGCCGTCCGTGATTATGAGGCGTGGCCCCCACTCACGCACCTTACTAATCACTCCCTCCACAAGTAACTGAGTGTCCGATAGGTGAGCGACGCACTCACCGGGCCACCCAACCCTAACAATGAATACCTTAGAACCACCGCTCAACCCGTGGCTGTAGGGCCCCGCAAGACCTATCAAGCCGTCAGGGCTCTCCGTCTCACCACCCACGAGGTTCCCACGCCTAAACACCTTAACTAACTCCTCAAGCCTCCCCTCCTCACGCCTGCTTAAGCCAGACGCACCAACCCACAAGGTAGGGGTGTTGCCCGCCACCCCGTTAAGCGACTCTAAGCTAAGCTGGAAGGGGTTAGCGTCACGCAAGGGTAGGTGATCCCCATGCAGGTGAGTCACCACAACATCACTCACCACACCCCAAGCCCTCCTAATAACCGCCTTAACAGCCTCAGCGAAGACCGCCTGAATCGGGTGCGGGCGCAAGCCATGCCTACTGAAACCCAAAGCAACACCAGGATCCACGAGAACCTCCCTACCCCTAACACTAACTAAGCAAGCCAACCCCCTAACACCCAACGTCTCAGCACCCAACACCTTCAACCTAGGCTTCAACACACCCCTACCAACAACGAACCAAGCGTTTGAAAGACAATTAATCCTACGCCCCCAAACCGAAGCAACGAGTAGCGGAGGCGCGGCACAAAGCATATTCACTTCAGACCAACTTAAGTTACGGGTATTAAATGTGCCAATTGAACTCCGCATAAAGTACGATAGGGTCGCGGACGCTATCTACATACGGCTAAGGGACGAGAGAGTTGTTGAGTCTGATGAGGTTGCTCCGGGCGTGATAGTTGACCTCAACGAGAAAAACGAGATCGTAGGCATTGAAGTGCTGTGGGTCTCAAAACGTAAGCTGGACCTAATGAAGCTGATAGTTGAGGGTCCTGAGGCTCTGGTGAGTACAGCGTGAGGGTTAAGTACACGTTCCACGCTCTTGAAAGAATACGTCAGAGAGACATAGAGAAGAAACTAATCATGCTGTGCATACGGGAGCCAGGTAAGAGCGAGCAACTGGAGGAAGTCCGCAAATGCGTGAAGAGAATTGATGATAAAGTAATTATTGTGGTCTACAGAGAGGAGCACGATGAAATCTTAGTGATCACGGCGTACCTCTCTTCAAAGATCCACAAGTACTTAGCTGAATCTTAACCTCCAACCATGTAAAGGGTGTACACATTTGCGTTTTGTTTAATTACCTAACGCTTGTGTTTGGCTACTAGCCATATCGCGGATGCTGTCGCGATTCCTGCTAGGGTGGCGATTATTAGTGCTTATGGGTTGATTGCTGGGTGTGTTCACTAACTAGCTTGGGGATTCACGCCTAACCCTAGCTTGAACGGTAATTATACCAGCTACTTATTTAGCCTTATGAAAATACGTTAATTAGAATGTTGAAAACAATGAGCATGTGATTTCTTAAGCGATTATTTTTCTCTAAATTAGAGAAAAGCATATTAATCTATGTTTCGGAAATCTTCGTGAGGAGGTAAATTGAAGTGTGGTCTAGCATCGGGCGTGATTCAGTAGTGGTGTCATTGTTGATATTGTTTGTGATGATCGCCTCAGTAATGTCTACCCCTGCAGCATGCGCGAATAATGCTGGTCAGGCCCACCCGGTTAAGGGCAAGATAGTGGAGATGAGCAAGAATCTTGTGAAGATAATAGTTGATGGCCGCGAGTACACAATAATAATGCGCTCCCCTCCCACCTCTAAGAAGTTACCTAATGAATGGTTCTTCTTAGTTAGAGTAGGTAATGTTACTAAGGGTATAAGTAAAGCCAGAAATGCGCAGGTTTACATTGCTAGTAAGCCCTCAGGCTCTAAATTCGACGAAATAACAGTAATAGAACCAGACGTTCTGAAAGCCAATATCCCTATATCAGGCACCCTTCAACCTAGGCACTACGATAGATACGGAACTTACACATCTGTTATAGCGATAGATGTTTCAGTTCAGTGGATTCCAGGATCTGAGATTCTAGGGATAGCTATTCTCGATGTTGATACAGGCACAGGTTATGGTTACTGGTATGCAGGCGGTTCTGCGGATGCGTCATTCGGCACAACCCTGGGGCACTCATACCGTATCCTGATATTGAGCTATGCAGGTAATACTCAAGTAATACACTACAACGGAACCGTAACCCTATACATCTACTAAACTAAACTAAACAGAAATCTATAAATCAAAAATCTAGCCCTCTTTTTAGGCCCGCCAAGCAACCTGTATTAATAGAGAGCAGTGCTCGAGGCCTTCATCCCCTCTCTGTGTTGATCTTAACAAATACGGCACCGCATTAACCACAGCGTTAATCCTGGGTGCTCTATCGCCTTAACACGTCACCCCAGGTTAGCGGCGACTTCAACTTGATTAGGTCGGTGTTCACGTTCCTTAGGTTTACTTCCCAAACGTACTCACGCACCGTGACGTTAACTAACTCGACTGGCGCCTAGATCCTGACGACTAAGTACTTGGGTGTGTCACCGCTGATCGATACCCTATCGAAGAACACCATATGGGTTAACTTATCGCTAAAGGTGGCGATTCACCTGAGTTAATGGTGCGTTAGCTCCTCTCTATATTAAGCAGTAGAAGGCGTTCGAACGCGTGAGAAAGCCTTCCCACCCTAATAACGTAGTAATGGTGTCGGGTATTGTTGCTTAGGTGGTTCTTGCATGGTGAGTTAACGTTAATACTACTTTAGAGTATACTACTTTGGAGTAGAGTTATGTTGTTCATCGATAGGGAGTCTGAGTTAGGTGTGCTTAAGGGTGCGGTGAGGTCTGGCAGGAGCGAGTTGGTGGTTGTTTATGGGAGGCGCCGTGTTGGGAAGACCTTCCTTTTGAGGGAGTTTCAGAGGGTGTGTGGAGGTGTTTACTTAAGCGTTAATTACGGTGACCGTGCTCTAGCCTTGCAGGATCTCTCCCGTCAGTTGAGGGAGGGGTTGGGGATCGAGTTAGGCAGGTTCGACACATTCAGGGAGCTCTATAAGGCCGCGTTAACCTTCGCAGAGCGGTTGAGGGGGGCGCCCATCATGATGATTGATGAGGCTCAGAGGCTCGCCGGTACTGGGGGATTGAGTGAGTTGCAGTACCTGTGGGACACCGAGTTAAGCGGTGCTGAATGTGTTGTCGTGCTGAGCGGTAGCGGCGTCGGGATGGTGGAGCGTGTCTTGCTGAGTTATGAGTCACCGATCTACGGGAGGGTGACTAAGGTTCTGCACCTAACGCCCTTCAGCTACAGGGTAGCTAGGGCGTTCATGAGGGGGTGGGGCCCGAAGGACAGGGTTAGGGGATACGCGGTGTTCGGAGGCATGCCGGCATACCTATCGTTAATAGATGATGGGGAGCCCCTCAGCACGAACATCCTTAAGAGCATCCTTAACCCCGCATCCATAATGCATCACGACCCCCACTACCTTCTGGCGATGGAGACGCGTGAGCCCCAACGCTACCTAGGGATCATGGAGGCAGTAGCCCGCGGCAGGAGGCGTGCTGGGGAAATAGCCTCGTACCTAGGGTTGCCGGTGAACGTGGTTTCAAAGTACCTTTACGTACTCGAGAACGCGTTAGGACTAATTGTTAAGGAGTACCCACTAGGGTTTGAGGGGAAGAAACGCTATGGACTATACGACATAACGGACAACTACTTCAGGTTCTGGCTAAGGGAAATATACCCGAGGCTAGGGGATCCCTCCCTAAGCACCGAACACTACCTAAGGAAAGTAATGAAGAGAATAGAAGACGACTACGCATCAAGAGCATGGGAGCAGATAGCGAGGGAACACATGAACCTACTCCTCCATGAAGGGAAGGTAAGCTACGCTAGGGCAGGTAAGTGGTGGTACAGGGGAGAGGAAATAGATCTCGTAGCCATAAACGAGGAAGAGAAGACAGCGTACTTCATAGAGTGCAAGTGGTCCGAGAAAACCCCCGTAAGGAAGCACGTTGAGAGGCTCAAGAAGAAAGCCAGCAGAACGCCCTGGAGGGACTGGAGGCACGAGTACATTATCTACACCGCGGGTAACGAGGTAGTCGAAGGGGAGGACGTCAAGACATACACGTTGGAGGACGTGGAGAACCTGATGGAGAAATACACACCGAGAATCAGCACTACTGAACTACTGAACTCACCTTAATTCCTTACTTCAGCCAGCATGCGGTTCATGGGGGTTCCCTTATGTTCGAAACCCTCGCTGCCTCCCTTTCTATACATTGGCTTTAACAAATACGGGCACACATTAACCACGGTGTTAAGTATGGGTGTTTCGTTGAAGCAAGTGATTGGGGCGATTATTGTGTTAGCGGTTATCGCCGCCCTAGTAGCGATAGTTAATCCCCTGAGGAGGGGCGGCGTGGAGCCTGTCGAAAGTAAGGAGGTAACGCTACCACAACTAACGAATTCGGTGAATGAATTTACGGTGGACATCCTTAGAGTAATGAATCGTGGGGAGGGGAACTTCGTTATCTCGCCGATGAATCTCTACGTAGCCCTCCTCCTGCTGTATGAGGGGACGGGCTCCGAGACGGCTAAGCAGGTTGCTGAAGCCCTCCACCTCCCTCCGGGCTCCACTGCCTGTAAAGCGTATGAGGAGCTCGTGAGTAAGCTGCCCGTGGGTAGTGGGGGTGACGCTAAGCTCTTCATCGCTAACGGTGTGTGGCTCAGGAAGGACTTACCCTTCAGGGAGGAGTATGTTTCGAGGGTTGAGGAATGCTTTAACGCTACCGTGAAGCGGTTCTCGAGCGTTGAGGGCCTCAGTGACGAGATTAACTCGTGGGTCGCGAGGAGAACTAACGGGATGATCAGGAAGTTAGTGGGTGAACTCACGCGGGACACTGAAGCGGTGCTGGTCTCAGCCCTATACTTCAAGGGGCTATGGGTTAAGGAGTTCGAGTACATG
>JALVVU010000072.1 GCA_027023255.1 Desulfurococcales archaeon | reverse complement strand
ATGTGGTGGACCGGCCGGGATTTGAACCCGGGGCCTCTCGGATGCCAACCGAGCGCTCTTCCAGGCTGAGCTACCGGCCCATTAGCACTTGTCTGTCGGCGGTTTATAACTATTTCTTGGCTCTCCGCAAATACTCTAAGCAGAGTTCCCATATGTCGTCTCCGGCGTAGTGGAGGTTCTTGATGGCCTTTCCCCTTCTCACCTCCATTATCTCCTTGGAGTCCATGAGGGCTTCACCAATAACTAATGGTGCTTTCTTGCCCGGGTTCCATACAGCGACTACCTCGCCCTTGCTGAAGTCGCTTACCTCAGTTATGCCTGGTGCCATTACGTTTGCCCCGTTCAGAAGGTGTTTTACTGCCCCCTCATCAACTACGGCGTAGTGCATTGAATTAACCCCCGCGATCTTAACTAGGACTAGGGTGGGGTAAGTGATGTCTTCGTCCTCATACCTGAAGAGTGCTGGGATGTTGTTAAGCACTATGACCTCGAAGTCATCACCCTCAAGCCTGAATCCTTCCTTCCCCTCACCTAAGTGCTTGCAGAGCCTAGGGTACTTTTCACACGCACTACTCCGAATCCGCACTACGTCCTTCCTCCTTAACGGAAGTATCCTCATGAATACTGCACCTCATTATAAATCAGGTTAGCATGCTTCAAATACCTACCTTAACCCACCGTATTGAGAAACGTATAGCTTTTAAATCAAGAGTGCCCTAGGTGTTGGGGGTAACTGGATGAGTGACGCAGCGCAAAGACTACTTAGTGAGAACCTAGGTAAGATCGTGCTGGTTAAGTTAAGAGGTAATAGGTTACTGCGCGGTTCCTTAAGGAGTTTTGACCAGCACCTAAACATAGTCCTTGAAAACGCTGAGGAAGTCCTTGAGAACGGCACGAGGAAATTAGGCACAGTCATAATAAGAGGGGAGAACGTAATCTTCGTGTCGCCCGCATAGGCGGGGTGCTGAAAAATGAAGGGAACACCGTCCATGGGTAAGAGGAGTAAGGGCAAAACCCACATCAGGTGCAGGCGCTGCGGGAGACACGCGTACAACGTAGCGAAAGGATACTGCGCAGCCTGCGGCTTCGGCCGCTCGAAGAGAATAAGGAGGTACTCGTGGGCAGCCAAGAAAGTGAATAGGGTGAGGATAAAGTAACGCTTAATTCATGAATAAACAATAATACCTTAGCTTAACTACACATAGATCAGTCCCCGATGTCGGTAGGTGGTGAGTAGGTGGCCTTAAAGAAGGTCGTGCTTGATGTTTTGAAACCACTGAAAGGTCCTTCAATAGTTGAACTCGCTCAATCCCTCTCAGACGTGGATGGTGTTAAGAGAGTTATGGTCGTGGTAAACGAAATAGACGTGGAGACAGTCACGCTAACAATAACGGTTGAGGGCCCGGACATAGATTTCGACGACCTGAGATCATGTGTTGAGAGGCTTGGTGGCGTCATCCACAGTGTGGATCAAGTAATTGCAGAGAACGAGGAAGAGGAGGGATAAGAGTAAGTAATGAATCTGTTACAGTTGGTGCTCTCCCTATTCATCGCTAGAGTACTGGCCCTAGCACTCGATAAGATTAAGGTACCCGGGATAACGGCGTACATACTCACAGGTATAGTTCTGGGGCCATCAATATTTGCAATCATAACGGACGTGAACCCAGACATAGTCGTGAACTTCTCACTAATATTCCTGATATTCTACTCAGGACTGAACGTTGATTTCAAGGGATTAAGGAGTTACTTGAAGCAGGCGCTCTTCACAACCCTTACTGGCGCAGGCATAACGCTCGCCCTAACCCTCGGGGTGATGCTTTACCTGGGTTTCTCACCAATAGCGTCCTTGGTCGTCGCAATATCGGTGAGCAACACGGCAACCGAGATAGTCGTGGTGATGCTCGAGCACATCAGAGGAATCAGCGACATGTTTAGGAGAGTACTCATAATGGCTTCATTCCTAGATGACCTCATAGCCATAGGCTTCATCGCGGTAATCAAGGGCTCGATACTCGGCAACTACCTGTCCGTAGGTGTTGAGGTACTTAAATTGACCCTCTTCCTGGGTCTGGTTCTGGGTGCAATGTATGCGTTAGTTAGGAAGTACCCCAAGATCATTTATCCCCTCATAGTGAACTGGGACTACCTCCTCCTACTCTCCTCCGCAATGCTCTTCGGGCTAGTATACGTGGCGATGAAGACAGGGATAGGCGAGATCTACGGGGCATATGTCGCTGGCTTGTCAATAAGTATGCTTAGGCTCGTTAAGGACCCAACCCTACTGTACGAGGTGCGCGTCGAGGAACTCGTGAGCAGGATGTCAACCGTGCTTCAGTTTTTCATAATCCCAATATTCTTCATATACGTTGGCGCGAGGACGGACGCGTCCCTAATGGTGTCCAGCACCACGTTACTGGTACTGACCCTAGCAATCGTTGGGAAGTTAGTGGGGGCAAGCCTCCCACTAATCCTAAAGGGTGAGTACGCGGCGGGGCTAAGCATGGGTGTAGCGATGAACGTTAGGGGCTCCATAGAACCTGCGGTAGTGTTGATAGCGCTTGAGAAGGGATTAATAAGCACTAACATATTCACGGCCGTCGTGTCGGTATCACTCATAACGTCGGCAGCCGTGCCTTTGATCTTCAGGGTAATAAGCGAGTATGTTGAGATCTGATGACGTTCATTTAGGTCAGAACTTTTAACAAGGTACCCACATATCCAGTGAATCATTTGGAGGAGGGGACTATTTTGTCAGGTGGTGAGGACATAGTATTTGAGACACTAGCCAGAATTTCTTCCAGCATATTCATCAATAGGGAGGTACTGAGGCCGGACTACGTGCCGAACACCCTACCACACAGGGAGGAGCAGATAAGGAAGCTCACTGAACACCTAGCCCCCCTACTAAGGGGGGAGCGACCGAGCAACATATTCATCTACGGCTTAACAGGCACGGGTAAGACCGCGGTAACTAAGTACGTACTAAGAAAGGTGGAGGAATTCGGCAGGAGTAAAGGGTTAACGCACTTCACGTTCTCATATACGAACTGCAGGCATGACGACACCACCTACAGAGTACTAGCTAACATCGTTGAGTCGCTTGGACACAGAGTGCCGTTCACGGGTCTCTCAACGGCCGAAGTATTCAGGAGGTTCAAGAGGGCGGTAGAGGCCTCCGGAAAGATAGTGGTTGCGGTGCTCGACGAGATAGACTTCCTAATCAAGAGAGCAGGAGACGAGTTACTCTACAGGCTCACGAGAATTAATGACGAGCTAAGCAAAGGTAAGGTCAGCGTAATAGGGATAACGAACGACGTCAGGATAATGGAGAGACTAGACCCCAGGGTCAGGTCAAGCTTAGGAGAGGTCGAAATAGTGTTCCCGCCGTACGACGCCCTCCAATTAACGGACATACTCAAGGAACGTGCCGCTAAAGCCTTTAGGGAGGGCGTGCTCGAGGAAGGTGTGATAGAGTACTGCGCCTCAATAGCGGCGAAGGAACACGGCGACGCGAGAAGGGCACTAGACCTGCTCAGGGTGGCTGGTGAGATAGCCGAGAGAGCAGGCGATAAACGCGTTACGATAGCGCATGTCCGCATAGCTAGGGAGGAGATAGAGAGGGATATGGTCGTTGATGTGGTCCGGACCCTACCGTACCACGGGAAACTAGTGCTCCTCGTCACCGCCCTAGCCGGCGGTCGCTTCGACAGCACCGGGGAACTCTACGCTAACTACCGCGAGGTCGCCATGAGGCTCGGCATCGAGCCCGTTACGCAGCGCCGAGTAAGTGACATAGTAAGTGAGCTTGACATGCTCGGCATAGTAACGGCTAAGATAATCAATCGTGGCAGGTACGGTAAAACCAGGCAAATAATCCTGACCGTAGACCCCAACACTATACTCAAGGCGTTCGAAGATGACCCGAGAATCGGGTGGTTCATTAAACACGGCCGGGATTGACGACGGATTCTTCCCAATAGAATGTAAGGAACTCCGATGCCGCACACTCTTAGTCTCAGTCCTCTGCACAGGCATGCTAATAGCTGACGTTAGGGTTGAGCCAGTAACCGTTGACGGTTTAGACGGTACATGCGTTGCTTCCAAACTAGTTAAGAGCTTGAGTGAGGTGCCGGAAGTGATATTCACGGATGGTGTGACCATAGCTGGATTCAACGTAGTGGATCCGGAGGAATTACACGCAATGGTCGGCATACCAGTAGTTGCTGTATTCAAGCATGAGTTGAACCTAAGGAAGATAAGGGAGGCACTAATGAAGCACTTCCCAGACTGGAGTGTTAGGTATAGCGTAATCGAGAAGGTCTACAAGCACTCCAAGTACGTGCAGACGCCTTGGAGACCTCTCCGAATATCGGCTTACGGGATACCGCCTTACCGGGCAATGGACTACGTAATAAGGCTGCAGAATATCTCACCCATACCAGAGCCTTTACGGCTGGCTGACATCATAGCTTCCGGACTAACGGGGAGTGATGCACTGATGCTGACGATAAACAAGGATGTACTTAGTAGGTGGAGGTCGAAGCAATTACGCCATGGATGACCTTATGCTCTCGAGCCTAGCCACCACTATGTCCGTTATCTCACTTGGTAACGCAGTAACCGTAGGTATTCCGTGCCTCAGAAGTAGCCTAATCCCCTCCATCTTACTCTTGAGCGTGCTCAAACTCCGTAACCTATAGACGGCAGCCTCAATGCCCTCCAACGTTTTGGCCTCGAAAGCCTCAACCATGGGAACAATCACCATGACGGTGTTCCCTAAGGCTTTCAGCTTAGAGGCAACTTCAACGATTTCCTTCGCCTCATTAACGCCTCCGTAAAGAATAGTGAATATTATTATCACGTTACGCTCCCTAGGTAAGGCAGGCATTAACTTCCTCAGAACTAGGTCCCTTAACCTAATGTCCGGCGACGTAAGTATCGTGTCCCACGGAAGCCTTGACACGTCATCAATAACACGCGACAAGGACTTACGGCCACGTACCAGCGTCGGCCTATCAACAAATCTATGTATCACCGCTACGGAATCTCCACGCCTTAACGCGTAAGCAGCTATTGATGCCGCGGCCTTAACGCTGTACTCCAGCGGGGTCCTACCCCATCCACCGGATAACATGAAGAGTGAGGTCTCGAGAACCAAGAAAATGTTGAGAGAAACTTCATGCTCAAATTCCTTCACGAAAAGCCTTCTCATACCATGACGCGCGGACGCCTTCCATTCTATACGGCGGTACTCATCCCCGGGAACGTACTCCCTTATTCCGTAGAACTCAACACCATGTCCTTTCCTCCGTGTCCTAGAGAGCTCACCTGGTCTGGACGCGTAAGTAACTCCAAGCGCTTTAACACCCTCCAAGGCAGGCAATACGCGAACTACTTCCTCACCCGTTACGCTGGTCTCAAACTTAAACAGCCCTAACGCATCCCTAAGCACTAACTTAACAGGCTCAAACACGTGCTCCCCCACCCGCGGTATTAACTCTAGGCTAATCTCCACAGAGGACTTCGGAGGAACCGTGATTAAGGCCGTTGAACTACCTTTAACCCTCCTAAACACCCTAGGGTACGGAATAAACACCTCAACAAGTTCTAAGGGAATTAACGAATTATTCCTTAACACCACCTTAATAACGGCTGGTTTACCACCGATTAACGGCTTACTAATAATTCGCTTAACCCTAAGGGACCCGACAACGCCTACCTGCGTGTTTAATGAGGCCCTCGAGACAACAATAAGTAAAACCAAGAAGACAGCGGTTGCTGCAGGAATGGGGGCCGCACCGGCCGGGGTTATGAATGCAGCGGCAACTAGGGTTGCAGCGACGACAAGCATCGCTCTGGTTCTGTTAGTTGCTCTAATCACATGCCACACCTTGATGGTGGTGCTAAGTGATTTTATGGGCGCGGAACCTCGACCGACTTAAGCACCTCATCAACAACTTTTGATGCTGTCACGCCCTCGAACTCATACTCAGGCTTGAGTATTATCCTATGTATGAGGGAGGGCTTAGCTACGGCCTTAACGTCGTCAGGCACGACGTAATTCCGACCTTCCATAACTGCCCAAGCCTTAGCGAGCTTCAGTATTGCTATCCCACCCCTAGGCGAGGCACCTAAACGCACTGCCGGGTGCTCACGAGTTGCTCGCACTATAGCGACAATGTAGTCGTATATAGCGTCATCGACCCTAACAGCCTTCACCTCCTCCCTAGCCATGAATATGTCCTGCGCTGAAGCTACTGGACGCAACTCCTCAAGCGCGGCTTCAATCCTATCTATCTTTTTCAGTATCTCACGCAACCCTGCATCACTGGGGTAATCAACCTCTAACTTAATGAGGAACCTATCCAACTGTGCTTCAGGTAGGGGAAACACGCCCTCCATCTCTATGGGGTTCTGAGTCGCGATAACTATGAATGGATCCGGTAATGGTCTTGTCTCCCCCTCTATAGTTACTTGTTTCTCTTGCATCGCTTCCAGTAGTGCTGATTGTGTTCTTGGTGACGCGCGGTTTATTTCATCGGCTAGGATAATATTGGCGAATATGGGTCCCTCACGAACAACGAAGACACCGCGAGACGGATCAAAAACACGCGTACCAACAATATCGGCAGGCAACAAATCAGGAGTAAACTGAATACGCCTAAAAGAAAGCTTAAACAAGCGCGCCACAACCCTAGCAGTTAAGGTCTTAGCTATCCCGGGAACCCCCTCAAGGAGGATGTGCCCTCCAACGATCATTGAGGCTACGATGAAGCGGATCTCGTTCTCCCTCTCAATAAGTATGTCTGCCGTGCTCGCAAGCACGTTACTCATTACTGCCGAAAACCTCGTTACCGTATAAATCACCGAAACGCTATTGAATGTAAGGTATATGAGTTTTAACAACGATGAGTCAACGGAAGCGATGTTAATGAGGGTGAATGTCGGCGCGACCGTATTTAAGGGTGCGGCGGTGCTGCTGACGGCGTTCATGTTACTCGCGATTATACATAACGTCATCGCCGTGAATGCGCAGGACGAATCTACTAGTGGAATAATAAGGCATTCACCTGGTATAATAACTAAGATCCTGGCATCTAATTTAAGTCTCCAGCAACTAAGTGAGTTACTCAATTCAACGAATGTCGACACCCTCCTAGGCGATGAGGGATTAGGGAACGGTGTGTTAAACGTAACTAACGTAGTGAATTCACTCGCGAATAACCCTGAGGCGGCAGCCCAGCTAACGAGTAATGATGTGGCGAAGCTCTCGGCCCTAACAACGCAGGGTAGCGGGCAGATGCCCTCAGACTTAAGGATAGACCTAAGCCTGCTCGCAAGCCTCGCGAAGGATCCCGCGTTACGGGAGGTTCTAAAGGAATGGGCACTAACGGGTAACGTGGACCTACAGGAACTTAAGAATAAGGTAAACATAAGCTCACTCAGCCCGGAAGACCTAGCAATACTTAAGTCAGCACTAGGCTTAGCAGTCAAGTACGGCTTAATCAACCCAACTGACGTCAAGGAACTAGGGTTAAGCAACCTCACCCCAGAGGACTTAAGAGCAATTGCCGACATAGCCCAGAGACTAGCGAACCTAAGCAAAGACCCTCGAACAACGGAGTTGCTCAAGGAGTTAGCGAAGAGGAGTTCAGAGTTATCGCTCTCAGGTAACTTAACGCCCGGGACACTCTCGGAACTAATGTCTAATTTAGGGAACAACGCGTCCTTACCATACGTAATCAAATCAATAACTGACGGGCTAAAAGAACTCACCCAAATACCAGGGGCCGGGACTACCCCCACAATCCCTGAAATACCCAAGCTTAACTTACCTAACATACAGCCGCAGGTGCCTAGCCCTCAAGTGAACATAGCTAACGCATTCTCCTTCTTAAGGATCGTCCTAGCAAGCATTATAGGCATGTTACTTCTGTACCTAGTGTCCAGGTTGCTTAGGGAGAGGGCACGGTACGTAGTACTTAGCATGCGTAAGGGTAAAGCAGTACCCCAAATTAAGGGTATGGGTGGGGTTAACGCGTCAGTAATTCGGGCATACTGGGATGCTGTTGCGTTTCTATCCACCTTGGTGCCGCTGAGTCCGTCGGAAACCCACAGAGAGTATCTGCGTAAGGCAAGAAGCGTAGCTGGCACGGCTTTCGAGCAACTCACTAAAATATATGAGCTCGCCAGATGGTCCGGTCAAAAACTGGATGAGAGATACGCAATCACAGCTTCGAGACTCGTGGAGGCGGTGAGAAACGCCATTCGCAGAGGTGTGGGAGGGGGTGGTGGTTGAGGTTACGTGGCCCCGAATCAAGACTGGTTACGTACTTATCTAGGGCAGGACGAGTCATAGCTGTGATTCCGGTGACGTGGTTCTTAGTGCAGACGACAGCGTCGTCAATTAGGGAGTTGATGAGCTTAGTGAACGTAGTTACTGGTTTCTTGCAGATCGCTCAGGCCCTCGTTACCGCGATAATCAGCGTCGTGGGGCTGATGGGTGCTTTATTCGCCATGATGGGTAACCCTGTCGGGTTAGCCATAGCGTACGTCGCGTACGTGATAATGGTCTGTAGTGGTGCACCTCCATCACTAACGTTAACGGTGTTTGTCGTGTTAGGCTTCATAACATACTTACCGCTTGACGTAATATCTGAGGTATGGCGCCCAAGTAAAGTGAAGACTGAGGTAAGCGCCCGAGGCGCTCTTTTCCTCTTATTTTTCGAGATCGTGAAGGTCGGCTTACCCGTGATCCTGGCGTGGTTCATCTACGGGTTCTACGTGTCGTTACTTAGGGTAGGCTCCACGCCCTCCCCCGGGCTGTCAATGTTATGGGACATATTCGCCCACACGTTAGTGGGTAGGCTCTTCGTATTCATCTTCGTGATAGGGCTCGGGACATACCTTTCGAGCGCAGTGATGGACATACTCACAAGCTACGCTGTCCCCAACCCTATCCGGGTAAGGAGTTACGCTGAGGGCTGGCTAAGGAGCTTGAAGTCATTTTTAACTGCTAGTGGTTTCCCATCAAGGTTCGTCGTTGGTTGGATGGCTTTCATGGGTTCCATACTGTTCTACCCGTTCATCATGATACCCATACGGGAAGCGGTAAGCCGGTACTTAGGTAGCGTGACTACCTCATTAAATGTTCCTGCAGCAATCATTAACATAGGTGTAGGCATCGCAGTGCTGGTGGTGTCGTACATAGTGATGCGTCTCCTGCTAACACACATTCTAATCGGGGGTAGGGGATGGGTGTCCTTAGCTGTGATAGCCGCAATAACGCTCGCAATATCGGCGTACTTAGTTGCCTTCAAAGGAGTCTCTCCGCCTTGGGCGGCAGGGGGCGCCTCACCGACGAGTATTGATGAGACCGTAATGCAGAGTTATTACTCTTTTTACTCCTCCTTACTAACAGTCTTGAGGTACGTGCTTTACTTGCTGGGGGTAACGCCATGACGGTGCGTGCGCGATACGCGAGGATCAGGGAGTTCATATATCTTGGGTTAGGCATAGCGTTACTGGTCGTAGCGTACCAGTTCTTCAATATGGCGGTTACGTACATGGGTAGGGCCTTAGTGGCTACGTCAGCTATGTCCGCACTCATAGGATTCACGTTTATTGTCGCCGCCTTGCAGCTCTTCAAGTTAAGCGCCTTGGCATGGTCGGTTGAGGAGTTAAGGAAGGAGGAGGGTAAGTCTTAATGCGTGGCAGGTACTTCCTGTATGCCGTGATCTTCATAATATTCATAGCGCTACTTGAGTACCCGCCGCGCACACCAGTCGTTACCTCCGGTGCGTCCCCAGCCAATACAGGCTGGGACGGGACATCCAGCTTAATGAACATGCTTAAGTCCCGCGGGTATCGGGTCTACGCAGTAACTGACTGGTGCAGCGTTGCTGACTCGCTAAGCAGTTTAAACTCGCCGGTGATAGCGGTATTTATATCGCCGGAAGAACCCTACAGCCCAGGCGAGGTACGGTGCGTAAGTAAGGTTCTGAGCTGGTCTATGCACAGGTACGGGAGCGCGTCCCTCCTTGTTGCTGATGAAGGGCCTTACACGGATCCTATACTTAAGGCGCTTAACGTGAGTGTGTTCATACTTTACGGTGTGACGCTGAAGTCGGTGAAAGGGGATCCCTACCCGTTAGCGCTCCTTAAAGTCCCTGGCGGTCCTGGCGCGGGGACTTACAAGCTATACCTTGATTACGCTGCTAGGTTGAGCGTGAGTGATGGCGCGGTCGTCGCTGGTAGGACCTTAAAGGGTGACGCTATTGCTGCGTACGTGGTTAGGGGAGGTTTTAAGGCGTACGTGATTTCAGACGGCTCCGTATTCATTAATGAGGTTCTTGGTCTCAGTAGCGCGCAGTACAACTACAGTGGTTTCGCCAACGCGTTATTCGCATGGTTAGGTAGCCCAGGTAAGTACGTCGTGTTGATGGAGTCCGGGAAGTACACGCCGCCAGTGAATGGGTTGCCTAACCTAATTACGCGTGCATTGGAGAGTATCGGTGCCGGAAGCCTCTCAGCCATAGTTACCCTGCTGCACCCGATGTTTTGGTTCCCGTTGCTGCATACCCTCATACTTATGGCTGATAATGAATTACGTGCTGTGCTTGCCTTAAGCGTGTTCGCTAGGTTAGCCTCGCTAGCAATAGGTACGCTAGCAACGATCTTCTTAATGCGTATGGCCGTGTCCTTCGGTAAGGTAGAGACGGATAAGGCCCTCCCTCAAGTGTCTGAGGTGCAGGTGATGGTTGACACCCCGGTGAGGAGGGAGGTCATCGGCAAGAAGCTCAAGCTCGGGAAGGAGGACCTGGTGGCACTCTACGAGCTAGTCGACTCAGTACTCAAGAAGACCATAGGCAAGGGGCTGAGAGAGCCGGGAGTTGTACAGACACTCAGCAGCATTTCCGGAATTGACGTGCGTAGGGTGGAGAAGTACGTGCGTGACATGAACGCCCTCTACGTTAAGGCAACACGGGGCGGTATAAGGCCCCTAGTCCTCTCATGGAACCGCAGGGTTAGGTCACTAATAAGGGAGTCCGATGAAGTGCTGAGCAAGCTAGGTGCGGCCCTAACCAAGGGTGAAGGAGTGGAGAAGGCTTTAAGGAAAGTGTAGACCGTAAGCAACCCCATTTAAAGGGAACCATTAAGTGCTATGAGGACGTGATCAGCCATGAAGCAATCCGCTGCGAGCACAGCGTGTCGAACTGATACGCGTTCAATTAACAAACTACTCGAGTCACTGGAAGGTGTGTCCGTCGTTACAACAACGTATAATGAGGTCAACTACGTCAAACCCTTCACCGAGCGAGTCAGGGCAGCACTGGCGGGGATCCCCCACGAGATAATCATCGTTGACGACAGCTCACCTGACGGGACCTACGACCTCGCGGTGAGGTACGCCGATAAAGCAATAAAGAAGGTGAGGGAAGGGCAGACCAAAGGCTTACTGGTAGGCATAGAGAACGCGAGATACCCAATCGTAGTTACCCTCGACGTAGACCTAGAGAATCCACCCGAAATGATCCCCACGCTAATTCAGGAATTCCTAAGCAGGGAATGCGGCGTCCTAGTCGCGTGCCGCACACTAATACCCAGGTTCTCCGAAAGACTAAGCTCCAAGCTAATAGGCCGCGACATAGGCGCTAGGGACGTCTACTCCAACTTCAGGGTATACTCAAAGGACTGCGTCGCTGGCGCCAAACTACGCCTAGGGGAGACCTTCGGCGCCGAACTACTACTAATAGCTAAGGAAAGAGGATGCAGGATCTGCGAATACGTCTACGATCCACCACCAAGAAGAAAGAAACCAAGAGTGGGCGGAACCATCAAAGCCAACCTCAGAGTACTGTACGTACTAGCAAAGCTAAAAATAGCTATGATGAGAGGATACGGAACCACCAAACGCTAAAAGCATTAAAACCCGTTATCACTAACATAGGTCTTGGGCGGGGGTGCCCGAGCCAGGTCAAAGGGGTCGGGCTGAGGCCCCGATGGCGGAGGCCTGCGTGGGTTCGAATCCCACCCCCCGCACCATAAGCCTCCGGCTTAACCCTCTCACAATTACCTAATGACACCGACCCCCACCTAGCACGGTCATACAACTCCTTAATACAGGTAGTGCTTTCAACGTATCCGGCGGACCCAGCAGAACGTGGCTTCCACGCTAATTCATTCCTGCCCCTTAATTCTAGGCATGCGAGGCTCACCCATTCAATAGCAAGAACCCGCATCGTGACCTCATGGAAGACGGCGACAACCACCGCATGGGAAACAAAGACAGTCACGATCACCTACCCGCACCATCCGAGCGTGTCGTCCGTCGCTCCTTGGGTTGGGGCGGTTGTCGCGGTGTTCTTGCCGGGCGCTGTGTTTGCGGTGGCTTTGCTGAGGGGTCGGGGGCGTGCCCTGCGTGTGCCCGGCGCGCGGTGGTCGGCTGTCCTGCGGGGTTCCGTCGGTCGCAAGGTACTGCCGTTCGTCGCCGTGGTGGTCGCTCTCCTGTCGAGGCTCCTCGGGTGACGTGTTTTCCCTGACCCGCGCCGTGCTGTGGGGGTGAACGCGTTTTCCTATCGGAAGTCCGTGGTGGGCGGACAATAAAGAGTTCGAGAAGCGGTGGGTGATGGGTAGTGGGTCTGGAGGGTCTGGTTAGGGAGATCAGGCTCCTCGTATCCAAGGCTCTCGTGGCGGGCGAGGATTCTAGGGAGATTGAGGAGACGCTGTTTGAGGACGTCCGCGATGTTGATACCGAGGAGGGGTGGAAGGAACTCTACCATAGGGACATACCCGGCGCATTAAGGGACGTCCTCAGGAGGGTCGGTCTAAGCTGTAGGATATACCACAAGAAGGATGACGTGCCCGGCTACGAGTACGTGGCGAACTGTCGGGCAGAGAGCGGTAGGAGTGTTGCTCTCGGATTTGATGT
>JALVVU010000071.1:378-3192 GCA_027023255.1 Desulfurococcales archaeon | reverse complement strand
ACGTAGTTAGTGATAGGCTTAGGATGTACACGGCGCTTGAGTTCACGCTAGCCGCTGAGGAGGCCGGCTTCAGTGACGCTAGGGTGCTGTGCTACTCTTCTAGGGCAGGTCTCCAAGAACCTAAGCCAGCTAAGCCAGACACAGCATGCGGGAGGCTTTTCCTGGTGGCCACTAAGTAGCGCGTGGTGCATCGTCATTACCCTTTCCTTATCAGGTGGCAGGCTACTTTATGCCCTGGCCTTACCTCGATCAGCGGGGGTTCCTTCCTTCCGCACTCATCGGTGGCGAAGGGGCATCTTGGGTGGAGCCTGCATCCGGAAGGAACCTTCGATGGGTCGGGGATCTCGCCCCTCAGCACGACCTTCTTCGGGGGCTCGTAGTCGTCTAGGGTCGGTATAGCCGTTAGTAGGGCTAGGGTGTATGGGTGCTGCGGGTTGCTGAAGATCTCGTTAGTGGGGCCCTCCTCGACAACCTTGCCTAGATACATCACCGCTATCCTGTCTGAGACGAGCTTGGCGAGGGCTAGGTCATGCGTTATGAATATCACTGCCTGCTTGAGCCTTTCCTGGAATTCCTTCAGTAGCTGGAGGATCGAGGCCCTTATTGAGACGTCTAGGCTTGAGGTTGGCTCGTCAGCAACCACGAGCTTTGGCTGGAGGAGCATTGCCCTCGCGATCGCTATCCTCTGAAGCTGCCCGCCGCTGAACTGGTGGGGGCGCCTGTTGAAGTACTCCTCCGGCGGTGTGAGGCCGACGCGCTCGAACATCTTCAGTATCGCTTCCCTCGCCTCCTCCCTCGTAGCTACGCCGTGGATCACGAGGGGCTCGGTGAGGGCCTCACCGACGGGTATTAGCGGGTTGAAGCTGGCGTACGGGTCTTGGGGGACCATCTGCATCTCGCGCCTTAATGGCCTTAGCTTCGACTCCGGTAAGTCCGTTATGTCTTGCCCCTTGAAGAATACCTTGCCGTGCGTCGGCCTGTAAACCCTTAGGACGACCCTGCCTAGGGTTGACTTACCGCTGCCCGACTCGCCGACTATGCCTAAGGTCTCGCCCTCCCTGACCTCGAGGCTCACGCCGTCAACCGCCTTCACGACCTTCTTCCTGCCGTACGCGCTGACCTCGAAGTACTTCGCGACGTCCTCCGCCTTAAGCACGGGTTCTCCGGCCACCAATCATCACCTCCTGCTAAGTAACCAGCATGACGCGTAGTGCTTGGGCCCGACCTCAACGACCGGGGGTTCCTCCCTTCTACACACGTCCATGGCGTGCCTGCACCTCGGGTGGAACCTGCAGCCTGGTGGCGGGTTAATCAGGTTTGGCGGGAACCCAGGTATTGGTTCCGGCCACTTACTGACCTTTAACCCAGGCACCGAGTTGAGCAGGGCCCTCGTGTATGGGTGGGCGGGGTTCCTTAGGACCTCTTCCTTGGGGCCGTACTCGACGATCTTACCTGCGTACATCACGGCTATCCTCTCCGCCCTCTGGGCGGCTAGTGCTATGTCGTGCGTTATGAGTATGACTGTGGTCCCCATCCTCCTCACACTCTCTATTAGGTCCATGATCTGCCTCTGAACCACGACGTCTAGGGCGGTGGTGGGTTCGTCCGCCACCAGTACCGCGGGCCTTAGCGCGACCGCCATCGCTATTGACACCCTCTGCCTCTGACCTCCTGAGAGCTGGTGTGGGTATGACTTAGCGAGCCTTGCCGGGAGGCCCACGGACTCGAGTAGGCTAGGTATCCTCTTCTCGGCTTCCTCCTCGCTGATGCCGTGCTCCATCATGACCTCCTTAATCTGGTCCCCGATAGTCCTTACCGGGTCTAGGGTCGTGAATGGGTCCTGGAACACCATCGCTACTAGGGAGCCCCTAGCTTTCCTCAGCTCCTCCCCCTGGAGTTCAAGTATGTTCTTACCCCTAACGATTACCTTACCCGAAACCACCTTGCCCGGCGGGGGAACGAGGTTTAGGAGTGCGTAGCCCAGCGTTGACTTACCGCTACCTGACTCACCAACTATGCCTAGGTAGTCGCTGAGACCCGCGGTGAACGAAACGTTATCAACTGCCTTCACCTCGCCTTTCTGCGTGAAGTACCTGACGCTTAACCCATCAACTATTAAGGCGTCCTCCTTCCTCGTGGCGCTCACCTTAACCCACCTCCCTCCTCACCTGCTCGCTTAAGCCCTCACCTATGAGGGCGAAGCCTATTGCTAGGAGCGTGATCATTAGTCCGGGGAAGAACACTAGCCACCAGTACCCTGAGAGCAGGAAGCCCCTACCTAGGTAGAGGTCGTAGCCCCAGTCCGGCGTCGGGAACTGCACCGACAGGCCCAGGAAGCTCAGCGCGGCCTCAGTCAGGACGGCGTCAGCGGCGTTCAGGCTGAACACAACCATTATCGTCGGTATTAGGTGGGGCAGTATGTGCTTCAGGAGGATCCTGCCCGTAGGCAAGCCAAGTACCTTCGCCTCCTCGATGAACTGCTCCGACTTAATGCTTAGCACCTGCCCCCTAACCATCCTGAAGTACGTGGGTATGTAGACCACGGCTATAGCTATGGCGGCGTTCATGAGGCTAGGCCCTAACGCCACCGCTAAAGCTATCGCCAGCACTAGGGACGGGAAGGAGTAGATCGCGTCCATAACCATGCTTAAGCCCCTGTCGAGCTTGCCGCCGAAGTACCCGCTAATTAAGCCTACCGGGATCCCTATAGCCATGCACACAGCTATGGCTGAGAACACTACGAACAGGACTGTCCTAGCCCCGTACAGTATCCTTGACCACATGTCCATGCCTAACTTATTCGTCCCCATGGGG
>JALVVU010000071.1:0-368 GCA_027023255.1 Desulfurococcales archaeon | reverse complement strand
GTCGTAGGGCGTCAGTACGGGGGCGGCTAGAGCCATGAATATCACTGCCAGCACGACACCCAGGCCGAAGTAAACCATGCCCCTACCCCTCCTCGGGATTGTTAAGGGGAGGTTCGAGAGCTTGTCGAGGCGCTTCCCGAATAACTCACTCAGCATCATGGCCTACCACCTCAGTACCTCACCCTCGGGTCTAGGTATGCGTACAGCACGTCCACCACCAAACTCATTAGCCCTACGAAGAACGCGAACACTATCACGACCGCCTGAATCGCTGGGTAGTCCCTGTACGCCACCTTCTCAACAAGGTACGTCCCTATCCCCGGCCAGTCGAACGTGGTTTCAGTCAGTACCGCGCCACCCAGCAGTAA
>JALVVU010000070.1 GCA_027023255.1 Desulfurococcales archaeon | reverse complement strand
CCTGAAGTGGAGACGTTCTCGAAGCTAAGGTTAGGGGGTTCGCTTACTAGGGTACTTGAGGGACTGAAAAGGCTTAAGGAGCTAAAGTTCGCTAAGCATTCACCCAAACCTGCGGTAACGATAATATTCACAATAACCAAGATAAACTACCGTCAAGTAATTGAAGCCTCCTTGCTGGCCAAAGAGGTAATGGCTAACAGGCTAGTCTACAGCAACTTAATACCACCCAATAAGGAGGTCGAGAACCTAACGTGCTTAGGCGATGCTAAGTGCACCGAGGAAGTGTTGAGGGACATTGCCGAGGTAAGTAAGGAGGCGATGGACGGGAAGTTATCGGTACAGTCGACATACCTCAATGTCAGGAGCTACTTCCTATGTCCATTCATAGGTTACGGAGCCACGTACATATGCAGTGACGGGGTGGTGGCTCCATGCATGTACTTTGCCCACGACTGGACCCCAACACTCTTCGGCGTAAGTAGACACGTCAGGAGGGTTGCCATGGGTGACCTCCGCAGGCAGAGCCTACTCAACATTTGGAGGTCACCGGACTACGTGAGGTTCAGGTTCGCCGTAAGGTCTGGGCAGATGCCTTCCTGCTTGGACTGCGAGTTGGCTGAGTACTGTAGCTACACCTTAGAGAACACATATGATTGCCTAGGTAACACGCCGTCATGCGGGTCCTGTCCCTTCGCTAAAAACCTGTCCTTCTGTCCCGTTTGACGGGGGTCATACCCGCTTCACTCGGTGCGTTGGCGATGCGTGTGTGGGTGGGTGTGTCCTCCCTCTTCAACAGCTAGTAGCATAGTTCTCGCTATGTTGACACCTCGAATATTGACGAGCTTACCCAGAAGCTCCTTAATCTCTTCAGTTCTGCCCCGTACAACTATGGCTAGCATGCAGTGATCCTCATCTAGGTGCACATGTAGTGTCGAGACTATCAGGTTAAGGAACTCGTGCTGAACATCGGTTAGCTCCTCGTCAGCACCCTTGCGGGAATGGTCGTAGATGACACCTATAATACCCACTGCATTCTCGGCCGTCTCCCATTTATGTTCGTTTATGAATAGCTTGAGAGCCTCCCTAACCAAGGCTGACTTACTCCTAATTCCTAAAGCCTTCATGCATTCCTCAAGCTCCTGAGCAAGCGACTCAGGAACATATATGCCGAATTTCTCCCTCAGTGTTAAGCACCGCGAATAGAGACGATTAAGGAGTTAATTAAGGAAACGGGGTCATTAAGCCTTCCTAACCTTCCGGACGGAAACAAAATTAGATGACGCTAGGTAGAACCTAAACGGCTCATCTAAATCCTCAGTCACACCTACCCTGAAGTCACGCACAATATCATCGTCACTCACCCGTAACCCGACGTCCTCTACCCATAACCCATTCGCTCTCCTAACGTACATCGGTGTCTTATGGAAGGACTTATCCACGCGTAACGCGCGGGTTAACCTGCCCGGCCCAGACGTAAGTAACTTAACATTCGACAAACTCCCCAAGCCACGGAACCTCATCATGTGATCCACACCCTCCACAGGCTCTATAGCACGGAAAAGGACGGCACCACCGGCACCGTCCTCGTGAGCAACTACGTTAAGCATCCAGTGAGTGTGTATGCCATACACCAAGGCTAAGCCGCACTCCCCGTAAAGGGTTCGCCTCAGGTCCCCACCTTTCCTAGCTCTCGAGGCAGGATCCTCGGAACCGAAGTAAGCCTCGACCTCGATAATGATTCCCGAGAGCCTAACACCGTCAACGTCACGGACTAGTAGCTTCCCTAGCAAGTCACGGGCAACTATGTCCGGCCTTCTACAGTAGAACTCCTTACTAATGACTGAGCCGGGAATGCGGGGAGTTACCTGCCTACTCACGCCTTTCACCACTCACCACCTCACCAGGCATGGGGTGAGGGTTCACAGCCTCAGCAACGCGGATGGAATTCATAAATAACCTCCCAAGCAGACCAAGATCCCTTACAGCACTCCTTAGCGCCTCACTATACCTAACTACTGCCTCCATGAATACCGCCTCACCAACCACTCGCGCAGCGTGGGCATTAGCCTCAGCCTCCTCAGCCCCGAAGGGAATCCAACGCATTAGCCTTGACTCAAGCTTCCGCACGATTAGTGACGCGTAAGGGAAGGTGACCAGTATAATGAATGCGGTCAATACCGCAGCTAGAATCTCGTAAAGTAGGTTACCCGGTAAAGGCGCGTTAATCAGTAACCATAATGGGACAGCAGTGATGAGTAGGACAGCATCAACTAACAACATGTAACCGCAGGCACTCGTGAGTAAGTTACGCAGTAACCTCCTTCGATCCTTAACCATTGTTAAGTGGTAAGCCTCATGCGTCAGTATCGCCCTCAAATGCTCGTCACTAAGGCTCCGCGCAACGGCCTCAGAAACAAGCACAACGTTCAGCCACGGAATCGCCGCGATGCCTGGGAAATACTTACTAACCACCACCTTGGCATCACCGCAACCAGCCTCTAACGCCAACCTCCTAACCCTCTCTTCAAGGTCATCATGCTCCCTCATACCTGAGACCCTCAATACCGCCTAGGAATACTTACCTCGCAAGTAATTAATGCGCGTAGCTACGGCATCAACGAAGCCATAGCTAGAGCGAACCCCACGATTACGGACCCAGCTAGCCTGCCCCGCGTAAGGGCTTCACCGATGGTTCCCGCAGAAATAAACTGCGTTAACACCGGCGTAAGGGCAGTTGCTAGCGTAGGCACCAACACACCGATATCCCTAATGGCCACCACAAAGAGCGAGAAACCAATAAAGTACGCAACCACGCCCGACGCCATCCCAAAGAGCGCGCCCCGCAGGAGCCTCGAACGCGTCATGGTCTCCCCAACTCCCGAGCGTCTCCTAACCCTAAGGAAACCCACGGTGAGAAGTACTGGCGCAAGCACCGCTGACCTAACGAAGGCTAGGGTAAAGGGGTCTACACTAGAGTACTTAGCAACGTAAGACACTGCATCAACGCTCATCCCCCAGAACACGGCCGCCGCGGCCCCGAAGAGCACCCCGGCACGACTAAGCCTACCTCCTTGCCTTTTCCCCTCGTCCCGCACAGCAAGGTACACTCCGAAGAGCGCTATGGGGGTCAGCGTCAGTACCATGATGTTCTTTCGCTCTCCCAGTAAGGCAATAGCGCTTAACTGAGCCACCAGTATGTATTGATACGAGATGAGGACTGCTAAACCAGTACCCAACTCCCTTATGGCGTACGCGTAAGCAATATCACCTAAGCCAGGACCGAGCACAGCAGACACAACAATCATTAACGCTATGACGGGTCTGAACACATCACCTGAGAAGCCTAGGAGAAGTATGACTGGAGTGAAGAGAGCGAGTGAGGTCACGAACCTGATTCCAGTGAATAATACGGGGTCATTAAGGTACTTAAGCCCCACCTTGATTAAGGCAGGCGTCACAGCCCACGCCACGGCAGCACCCACACTCATTAACATACCTAACGCCGCGACCTGCATCGGCACCATCCCAACACTCGGTCCCGCACCATAGGGGATGGGTACCGCCGAATTAAAGTTACCTCTCACTGCCTCCTAATAATATACTTGGATGATGTGTTGGGGGGCCTTGAACCCCTGCGCAGAGGGGTGATGAAGTATGAATCCGGTCTGACATAGGGCACTTGCTTTCATCGTTGTAAACAGTGTTTAAGGTGAGATTAGCAACCCACACCCATAAAAACCCTTCACGCTACCATAACGTCTTAGAGGGTGCATTTCGTTGGAAATCGGCCTCCACTGGGAAGTCCTAACCCCTAAAAACCTAGTGCTTGAGGCAGTGATCGCGGTAGTAATGCTCATCTACGCAGTCGCCGTGGTGCGGGCAACGAAGTTCGCGTATGACTTCATGCGTTCGAGAGGGATGAAGCATAACGTTGCCGTCTACTACAACAGGAAGTTAATTCATGTTTTTGCCGGAGGCGTCGTGGCGCTTCTGGTTCCTTTCCTATTTACATCCCCAATAATACCGTTCATAATAGCGATGATAATGGCGATCTTCACCTACATACCCCACAGGAAAGGTGAGCTGATGGACTGGTTCCAAGTTGAGGACAACATGTTCGAAGTTAACTTCTGCCTAATGTGGGGCGTCTCAATGCTACTAGCATGGTTCATACTGGGTAGCCCTGTATACGCGTTAATCCCCATACTCTTCATGGCGTTCGGCGACGCAGTGACAGGCGTAGTTAGGAACACAATGTTCAAGAAGCGTACCAAGTCATGGTGGGGTAACATCGCGATGTTCGCTGTCTGCGCGCCAATAGGTGTGTTGCTCCTAAACAGCTTATGGGGCGTGCCCATAGCCGCTCTGGCATCCTTCGTCGAGCACTACGAATTCAACCCCATTGACGACAACGTACTCATAAGCGCGTCGAGCTTCATAGCAGTGTTGCTACTCAAGACGTTTTTACTGCATTAATGCAAAGGGGTCGTTTAAATTCTAACCGCAAGGGTTGCACCTATGAAATTAATATCCACTAAGGCATCACTGATTCCGCTAGAGAGTATACGATGTGCTGAACACCAAGCGCATTGTTGAAGATTCTCACTAGTGGTGTGCATGCTACGCTCAGCAGAACCATCGCCGCCGTTAGGCCGTAGATGGCAAAGGACATCGTAAGGGGTAACTTGAATACTCCTACGTGCTTCACTGGGGAATGCCACAGGTGCTCAAGTAATCTAATGTAAGATAATGCGGCGATACCGGAAGTTAGGACAAGTACTAAGGCTGCCGATAAGGATCCGTGAGTCATTAGTGCCCCATAAAGGGTAACCTTACTTATGAAGCCAGGAAACGGGGGGACGCCCACTAGATTCAGTACACTGGCTGTCAGCGGTATGAGCACGCCGGGCACGGCCCTACCCATACCCTCTAAAACGTAGATATCCCTAGACCCAACCCACTTAACTAACACCCCAACAGAGAGGAAAGCCAGAGCCTTGCCCAACATATGGGTGAGGGCGTGAAGCAACGCAGCCGAGACGCCACCTACGCCTGCAGTTAATCCCATGAACATGTATGCGGCGTTCAAGACTGTACTATAGGCTAGCATTCTCTTAACGTCTCTCTGTACGAGCATAGCTACCGCGGCGTAGAGGGCCCCGACCTGCGCCAATATTTGAACTAATGATGCTGCAAAACCCATGGGGCTTAACCCTACATCAGTTAACCGGACCAGCACATAGAACCCCGTGAAGACACTCACGCCAGAAAGTATTGCGGAGAACGGAGGTACAGCTTCGGAATGAGCGTCAGGG
Organism: Desulfurococcales archaeon; assembly: GCA_027023255.1. Taxonomy (GTDB): domain Archaea; phylum Thermoproteota; class Thermoprotei_A; order Sulfolobales; family NBVN01; genus WAOL01. The sequence continues at coordinate 43,148 of JALVVU010000070.1, read as the reverse complement.
AGCCAGAAATGGCTCGGAAATAAGGCGGAGAAGAACGAAAGCGACCACACAGTCATTAATGCAGCGACGCCTCCCGCCACGCCTAAGCCAGCCACACCAGCGAGGGAAATATCGCCAAAGTACATCGAGCCGCTTAAGCCGTACATTACGCCAGCAGACAATGCAAGCATCAAGCCTGCCAAGCCACCGAACACAGCGTACTTCAGGGCGGCAGCAACGGCCCTCCCCCTCCTCAAGGAAAGTAAGGCGTATGAAGAAATGCAGAGTAACTCCATCATTACATAAACGTTAAACAAATCAGTGGTTAACACGACCCCCGCATAACCGGAAGCAAAGAGCAACGTAAAGGCATATGCGGCCACTAAGTCAGCACCTGAGTCACGCAAGAACCACTTCAAAGCAATAGCACAGGCAAAAATAACGGCAATACCAACGAGAAGGAACACGCCAGCAACACGGTTAGCCATGAGCACCACGCCTGCTGGCGGGGGCCACCCACCAAAAGCATAAATAAGCACCTCACCAGCGAACACCCGTAGAGCCACCAGCACCGACACAGCGAGCTCAGCTGCTAGTCCACCCCAGAAAAGAGTAGTAGCTAGTGAAGCGTTACGCATAACCTTAGCTACGAGTAACGTGAACACCGTGACGACCGGTGCGAGAACAGCGACGCATAGCAGCGGTGCTGGGGACACGACCTGCATTACTCACTTCCCTCCTCAACCTCTCCCTCAACTTCCTCAAGCACCCTCTCGAAACTCAGCGTGCCGTAGTCTTCATAGAACCTCACAACAGCCACTGACAGGAACAACGTGAACGCCACACCTATTATGATGGAGGTGACGACGAGGGCTTGAGGCAAGGGATCCACGAAGACCCTCAATGCGTGCTCTAGCCCATTACCCTCCTTAAACAGCCAGACGGGAGGGAGTGAGGGGTACTTAACTCTAAAGCCTATAAATGCTAGTAGCACCGCCACGGCGTCGCTGACTATCCCCAAGCAAATCACTTTCTTAACAGCGTTCCTCTTGAGTATAACGCCAACAATACCTATCCCCATCGACACCAGCAAGGAAACCATAGCTAAGTTCAAAAGGAATAGGTCTACTTCATTCACTATCCTCACCACCTATTGACGACCATACGATAAGACCGACAAGAGTGAAGGCGGCCCCAACGGCGATCGCTTCGAAAACGTTAAGCAATACGGTGTACACGGGAACCACACAACATCCAGGAACCACTAGCTTGGGCACAGGCCTCCCAGTTAGTGCGTAGGGGCCTAAACCGTATAGCATTCCCATGATGGCTGGCGCTACGGCGAGCACAGAGAGGGCGAGTAACGCTGCGCTCCTAGTGAGGAGCAGGGTTCTAACATGACCAAACCAACCAGTAGACACGCCGTGGACGGCCATAAACAGAAAAGCCATGACCGCAACAACCGCGCCAGACTGAAAACCACCACCTGGTGAGAGGTGCCCTTCCAGAGCCAACCCCCCAGCCACAGCAAGCGCTAAGGGAAGCGATAGCTTGAGCACCGTAGTGACGACCGGTGAGAGCATCGCCCCCTTACCTGCCCTTCGTGGGGCTCCGCTTAGCTCCGCGGTAAACGTGAGTGCGGCAAGCAATGCGGCGAAGAGGACTGCGGTCTCAAAGAACGTGTCCACAGCCCTGAAATCCCAGATAACGGCATTCACGACAGAGCGCACCCATAAGCTAAAACCAATCACGTACGAATGCGTGACGTAGTAAGCCCCGGCCTCACCCAACTCGACCCTAACAGGAAGCAACGTGACACCCTTCAACGTCGCTAGGTAAGCCATAGCGAGCGAAGCCACTACAACCGCTAAAGCGGCAAGCAACCTTCGGCACCTTCTCACGGCATAACACCTCCTAAAAGTATTACTGCCGCGGTAGCCGCGAGCAGAACCAGTAGGGATAGGGTAGCAAGGAACCTTTCCTCTGTCTCGACAACCTCCAGTAATTCCATGATTCCCTCGGCAGCATATCTGAATCTCATCTCAAGACTAACTACGGCGCTAGGAAGGTGTGTGAAGATCCTCTCCAGAAAACCACCTAGAACTTCATGCCACACAAGAAGCCAAGCGCTAAAGCCTGAGGTAAAACCTATTAAGAGCAACCAAGGCATGAACTGAGCAACACTTAACGTGAGCGGGCCTAGTAACAACCGTAGCAGGACGCAAAAGAGTATCAGGGTTAACGATGCATTCATAAATAATGGCGAAGCCAGCATAGCCCACAACCTCATCCTAAACTTAAGGGAGTTAGCTACTGCCGCCGAGAGCATCGCTATGCTAAGTACAAGCAACCCCAGTACCGGTGTGGAGGACAATCCCTGCAAACCCGAAAGTGTCGCCGCCAGCAAAGCTCTACCAGCAAGACTTATTGAGGGAAAGGCACCCGAAGCCAACAGTAAGGCCAGCGTAGGAGGTAGCGCGGAAGTTAGAGTGTGTGCAACCTCCGACTTCGGCCGACGGGCAGTAGGAGGTAGGATTGCGGGCACGAACATTATCGGGCCAGCACCCACAATCGCGGCAATGAACATAGCGGTGTCGACCCTAAGCAACATTAAGATGCTGGTGAAGGACAAGAAAAATCCCGTGGTTGCTGAGACATAGTATGCGATGCATCCGCCTAAATCACGCCTCGCGAAGGCGTGTGCGGACGCGTAAAACAACGTCACGAAGCCCAACATGCTGAAAGCCCAGAGCGTCACGTCATCCGCAACCTCACTTAACCCTAAGGTCAGTCCGAAGTAACCCAGATAAACAACGCTTACCGCCGCCGCAGTTATGAATGCGTCATCACGCTCAGTAACTACCCTCAAAAACCATGGGTGAGCGGGCACGACAGCAGCAAGTACAGCATATCCAAGTAGGGGAATGACAATCTTGAGGCTACTCTCACTAAGCTCGGCTCCAACAACGCTAGAGGTATGAATAAGTAAGGACGCAGGTAACAACACCGCAGCCACGAAACGTCCCAACCCGTGAGGCCTGTGCCCCCTAGACGCGACAATAATCCCTACTAGGGCGACGACGCAGGCATCAATTAACACAGCATGTAATGTGCCGGAACTAATCAAAATCGCCAGCAACACCAATATGTAAAAAGAAGGCGCTGCGGCAAGAAACACGGACCTAACATCCCTGATTCTTCCCATGGCAAGTGCGCGTGACGCCGCCGTAGCCCACACTACGCAGAGCGACGCGATAAAGACAGCCTGCACTGCCGTAACGCTAGAGAGCCCGCTTAAGTGAAATAACGAGTAAGTAACCCTCATGAAAAGAACTAGGGTTCCGGCTAGGAAGACAGTGCTGCCTAGCCTTATCCACCTTAAATTAAGTAGGGAACCCACTAGGGTCAGTAGTATCGACAGCGCCGTAGCTAGGCCAGCAAATGTCATTTTAGAACCGCGTTAAATCAGCGTGAGCACCCTAATAAAGGAAGATCTAGGGATTCACTCCCCGTTTTCTCCGTAAATATAGTGCGATTATAACTATGATCACTAACCCCAACACTGCGGCAACTGCCTCAAGCACGTATGCATGGCTAATACTGATGATTAGTTTAAGCGTGCCGACATTGCCCGCCAGATCCTTGGCAATTACTGTGATGTTATGTTTTCCGGGGCTTAGGTCACTTAACGTGATTGCCCATTCATTATCCCCAACCCTAAACACCTTTGCTGCGCGTCTGTCAACCAAGGCTTTAAACGTACTGACCGGCTCACTAACCCTGAACACTAACCTGAGGGTTCCTTCAGTGAATGACTTAGTTCCATTAATATAGTATATCGTTGGCGGCGTATTATCAATTGTTAATGTGACGCTACCCTTACCAACATTCCCTGCTACGTCCTCAGCCACGACAGCGATGCGGTGGGGACCTTCCTGCAGGTCAGAAAGGCTTACGTTAACTCCATACTTAATCTGGGGTTTCGTGAGGCGGAATTCCTTGATCACCCTACCGTCCATAACGACGTAGATAAGTCGCACGCCATAATTATCCTTAACACTGACGCTTAGCTGGAAAGGCGTCCTAACCACGGCACCCGCCCTAGGCTTGATGAACGTTATGGATGGAGGGGTTAAGTCCACGTGGAAAACCTCGTCGCTGGAGGCCTTGTTTCCTGCGCAGTCCCTCACACTTACCTTAAGGATGTATTTGCCCTCGCCAGGTGCCTCATACTTGCCTACCCCATTAACTAGCTTCACAGGCGAGCCGTTGACGTACGCAATTACTGATGCGAGGCACAGGTTATCGGTAGCACTTACATTAATTGTTACGCCCGTGGTATTCACGTATGAACCGTTCTCAGGCATTAGTACCTTAACCTTAGGTGGGGTCGTATCTACGTAGAACGTTATGTTCTTAGATATGATGTTCTCTGCTAGGTCCGCCGTGATGACGTCGAGTACGTAGCGACCGTCACTGAGGCTTAACGTTAGCTTGAGATCTACGTTCGTTGTGCCGTGAAGCGCCTCACGGTATGCGGAGATGTTGCCTTTAGTGAAGGTCTTCTCGAGTACGATTTTCCCATTGAGGAGTATCTTAACGTACTTCAACCCGATGTTATCATGCATGATGGTCTGCAGTGTGAGTGAGGACTTGTTGATATACGTTCCTGGCGTGATCCCCGCCAACTTTACTGAGGGTGGGGTGGAGTCCGCGTAGAAGAGCAGGGTGACGCGCTTGCTGTTTCCGGCGGCGTCGAAGGCCATGATTGTTATGTTGTGCTGACCGTCACTTAACCTGCTTAGGTTAACGCTCTTCAGCTCGTACCTTGAAACGTTTAGTGAGAGCTTACCGTCAACGTATATTGTGACGTACGCGACCCTATAATTATCATTACATGTAATGATGAGACTCTTCACTACGTGCTGGTTTATTACTGAGTTGTTTATGGCTGGATACACATCTATAGTTGGTGGGGTTAAATCAACGTAGAACAGGATTACTTCGTGAGCTACGTTACGGGCATTATCTTCCGTCACAATCAGTAGCGCGTGTGGCCCCTCATTCGAGGGGATCGTGACGTTAAACGCGGCGCTCTTGCTTAGGTTCCACTCCCTAGCAATCACCTTTCCGTCGAGAGCCACCTCAACATATTTCACACCGCTTACGTCCTCAACCCTGATGCGGATCACGCCCCCAGCCTTGCTCGTGATAGAGGAGTTACGGATGCCCTCTACAGTAATGGTTGGGGGCGTAACGTCAACCAAGAACACTCTCTTAACCGCTACGCGGTTGCCGTCGTTGTCTACAGCACTCACCGTGACCGTGTAGGTACCACTCTCGTTGATTCTGACCGTGAGGTTCACCGTGAATTCAGCTTTACGTGGTGCGTACGACTTAGTGAGGTTTAGGCCGGGACCCTCAATTGTGACATTAACCTCGGTTACGTTACCGTCGGGGTCCACTATGTGGGCGAGTACGGGGACTACTGCGCCGTAGATTGTTTCGTTGTTAGGTGAGTTCAGGTTAATGACCGGTGGAGCGCCAATATATGCAACATAAGCTGTTCTGAAGACGTAGGTATATCCGTCCTTACGGGCCACTATGTATACCTTAGTGTTGTGTTGGAGGGGCGGTATGTTGAGGGTAGCGACGCCTGAGGAGTCCGTGTAGCTGTACGCGAGTAGGTTACCGGTTATCGCGCTGTATATTGCTACGAGGACTTTAGCTACCGGCCTACCTGCCGCGTCCTGAACGATGATCTTATTAGTTGTACCCGCCCTTAACCTCCCATACGTTATGTTTAACCTCAGCGGCTTGCTTACCCATACCGTTATTGCTGGGTCCCCTAGGAGGTTGTAGTCTAGGAGGTCCTTCTTGCTCATGAACTTCATTGCGGATGCGTTGCCGCCATGCTCCTTGATATATTCATACTTACTGAGTTCAAGAGCCGGCCCCGGCTTCCAGTCAGCGTTGCTCGTTAATTCCTTCCAGAACAGGTACGCTAGCTCCTGATCGAGCCACCCTCCAGGCCCGGGCCACGGGACTTGGTAGTACGAGACCCTACTCGAGGCTACGACAGCTATGGCTGAGTGCCTAAGTAAATACTCTGCCAAGGAATCCTGGCTGAAGTCGTAATATCCTGTCAAGCAACTTTCTAGGTACGCGAGGAACCTCCTTCCATGATTGTCCACAGGATCCCAGACCTGAAGGAAATACCTGAACGTGATCTCATTTTTGTCGGGTATGCCGTTACCGTTCGTATCGTTAAGCCATACCTTCATGCCCTGAGCCAACGGTATGCCGTGCGCTGCAGAGTAAAGCAGTCCGCTACCTTCAGAGAGTAGCTTCACGACGTTAGAGTGAGTTAAGCTGACCTCGTGGGGGTATGTAGTAGCCTCCAAGCCCTCATCTTGGTAGACCCGGATGATCGTGTAGTTGTAGGGTAGGAGGAGCCTGTACACGTACTGTGCGACCTGAGCTAAGTCGACCTTAGGTACGTTGGATCCAGATTCGTTCCGGAAGTTCGCTATTGCGGCAATTAAGATTGCTTTTCTAATCCAGTTTCCAGGCGGTGGGTTGGTCAGGTACGATATTACGTTATTGACTAGTGCCTCCATCTGTGAGGGCGTTGATGCCGGTAACCTACCGACGTATAGGTCAGGCACGGAGTCAGGTAAGGGCTCGAGGTTCTCGTCAGGTATGTTGTCCCCGTTAGTGTCTAGGGTTTCGAGAAGCTTGCCGTTCCCGTTAGGATCCCAGTTACCGTCTAGGAAAGCGTAGTACTGGTCAGTCGCCTTATACGCGTCCTCACCAGCATCCAAGAAAAGATCCTCCGAGTACCAGTAAGCGGTGGGAACCACGTCCACATCACCGGCAAGGAGTAGGTACACCGCACCCAACTCGTAGTGAGCGAATCGCGCGAAGTCCCTTAAACTATCACAGGGCTTCTTCGCCGGGAAATGGGCTTTAATCCAGTCCATAGTAGTTACCAGTACGTTCATACCTTCGGCGGCATGGATCGCCGCTAGGGGAATGACGCTCCGTAGTAATGTGGATGAAGTAACTATAACGTATTCAAACCTCACACCTAGGGACTTCAAATGCTGAGGGGTTAGAGTACCTTGAGGTAAGATCAAGATAGTCCCAGGACTTTCAGGGTAACTGACAGGCTTAGGTATGGGCGGAGGGGATTGATCGGAGGTTGTCACAACCGCCGACACGTTGCCAATAAATCCAGCACTCGTGGACGCAGGTACTAGCGTAGGTAACGGGGCAATCGCGGGTAGCCCAACGAACCCATTCCTAGCTAACACGTAGTTAATGGGGTTATCACGCTGCCTCAAGCTAGGCGCTACGCTAGGCGTGATAAAAGATAGGAGAAGGACTAATGCGATCGTAATGGCAGGCACCAACGCCTTTCTGTGAGTGCATCGTGCCAAAGGCATTACATCATTACCTAGTGATTGAGTGAGGGCTGACCTAAATAAGTAAATAGTCAATTACCAGGATGATTAATCTTCTCTAATTAATCTTTAGAGAAATTGAAGCGTTTTTCCTTCATCATTTCTGCGAACTTTGAACTTTAATGTTTAATATTTGATCTTTCGAAAAAATGCTGGGCTACGACGGTAGGGCCTTTAGTCTTGTTAGGGCTCGCCTTGGCGTTCTATGTAGCTTGGTCCATAGGCTCGAATGATGCGGCTAACCCAACATCGACAGCTGTGGGTGGGGGAGCTCTGAGCATCAAGAAGGCTGTTGCCTTATTCTCGGCATTCGCTTTCTTGGGATCCGTGATTCAGGGCTGGATGGTGATTAAGACGTTCGGTGGAGGCATAGCGGAGATCGAGACCGTGTGCGACGCGCTAGCAGCGTCGATGGCGACTGCCTTCTGGATAATAATGTCGTCGTGGAAAGGGTTACCGATATCAACGACTCACTCATCTGTCGGTGCTGTGCTTGGGGTCGCGTTAGCTAGGTGCTTAATGAGGGGGTACACGGGGATAAATTATGGCGTATTAGTTAAGGTGGTGTTAAGCTGGATAACCTCCCCTATAGGGGCGGCGTTGCTTGCCGCGGGCCTCTACGTAGTTCTTAGGTACTTGTTTGCTAGGGTTAAGGACGATGCACGCAGGGAGAAATTCCTGAGGGCCCTTCTCATCGCTGGCCTCGCATACTCTGCTTACGCCTTTGGAGCTAATGATGTCGGTAACGCCACGGGGGTTTACGCGGCGGTAGTGAGGGCTGGAGGAATTGCTACGGGGTTTGACTACAGGACTGCAGTGGGTCTCTCGATGCTTGGTGCGGCAGGAATAGCTCTCGGGGGATTCATGCTTGGACCACGCGTCATTAGGACGGTGGCGTTTAGGATAACCAGGCTAGACATGACGATGGCTGCAGCGGCAGTCATAGCCAACGCATCCGTGGTGTGGGTGTACACTACCATACCGACGATGCTTTGGGGATATGGCATGCCGATATCAACTACTCATGCATCTGTCTCAGCAGTGCTTGGGGTGGGCATGGCTAGACACGGAGTTAAGGGGGTGAATTGGGGTGTGATGCTGAAGATCATGCTGTCGTGGCTCCTAACGGTTCCTGCAGCAGCCGGTATCGCGGTAGTGTTCCGACTAATTATGTACTCTCTAACAGGCATTTCTTGGGGGTGAGACTAGGATGTGTGCATCCACATGGTCATGGCTCGGCAGGAGAGTTGAGAGGGAGGTGCTGAGGAAAGCCCGTGACCACCTCGAAGCGGTCAAGCAGGTAGCGGAGGCTGTGGAGTTGCTCTTCAGGAAGTTCAGGGAAGGTGACGCTAACGACGTCGCTGAATTCTATGCTAAAACCTACGAGCTAGAGAAGAAGGCAGACGACTACAAGCGTGAAGTCATAAAGGAACTTAGTGAGGGCTACCTACACCCTATAGATAGGGAGGAATTGATAAGGCTAGTGCTAATAAATGACGACATAGCGGCGTACCTTAAAGCGGCAGGGAAGCGAGCCACGCTAGTAGACCCTAATACAGTGCCAGAGAGCATTAGGGAGATACTGGTGAAGATGGCTTCAGGTGTGAAGGAAGCCTCAACACTACTGCTTAAGGCCGTAGAGATAGTGAGGAGTGACCCTAAGGAGGCCCTTCGCCTGGCCGATGAGGTTGAACGCATAGAGGAATCCATAGACGATATTCGCATGGAGGGGATGAAGGAGGTATTGAGGTTCTGCGATGAGGCAGGTAAGGTGTCGGTATGCATCATAACTAAGGAGCTAGTTGATGAGCTAGAGAATAGCTCTGACGAATGTGAGAACTCTGCCGACGTGATCAGGTCAATAGCGGTGATGCACGCATAAAGCCAGTAGATCCTCACAATGCAGGCGGCTTGAGTAAGGAATGGATCCCGTCGAAGTAAGGGGTAGGATAAAAAGCATATGTATCCATCCTTACTTATTATTGGTTAGTGCCTTGAGCAACTTCGCTTGATTAGAGACTGTTGCTCACCTTCTGACCACCACAGCGAATTAACTAGGATAACCCTGAACACGCCATAACTTACATGGGTAAGAGCATGAGGAAGGATCGAGCACCAAGTATGTGGGGCTTCCGTCCCAACCTCGGCGCCTTAGACTTCACGGGAGGGCCTGAGGCTCTAACATTTATAGGTTGTAGAAGGGAGAGGAAACCCGGTCGCGGAGGACGGGAGCGTGATTAACGTTGTCACTACGTCCAGACCCAGCGATAGTGGTGAGGGAACTAAGGAAAACTTACTGGACGAGTAGCAAGAAAGGATTGTTTAGGTCCGAGAAGCAAGCCGTTGAGGCTCTGAAGGGCGTCTCCTTCAACGTCAAGCATGGTGAGGTAGTGGGTTTGCTGGGCCCTAACGGGGCCGGGAAAACCACTACCGTCAAGATCATATCAACGCTACTCCTTCCCGACAGCGGTACGGCGTTAGTGGAGGGCTTCGACGTAGTTAAACAGGCTAAGGAAGTCAGGAGGAGAATAGGGTTAATGCTGAGCGTGGAGAAAGGGTTCTACGGCAAATTAACCGGTAAGGAAAACCTGCTGTACTTTGGCGCCCTCTACGGCATGGAGGGTGAGAGGCTAAGGAAGCGCGTTGATGAGTTAATGGATCTTCTAGGGCTTAAAGCGATGGGGGCTGAGGATAGGTTATTCGAAGAGTACTCCCTAGGCATGAAGGCTAGGCTAGCCCTAGCTAGGGCCCTACTCAAGAACCCTCCCGTTCTGCTTCTCGACGAGCCGACCTTAGGGTTGGACCCACCGACGGCTAGGAGGATAAGGGAGTTAGTGGCTGACCTAGCGCATAAGGAAGGTAAGGCAATACTGTACACAACGCACAACATGTTTGAGGCGGAGCTAGTCTGTGACAGGATACTACTCATAAGTAAGGGCAGGATTGTGGCGGAGGGGCGGCCAGACGAGCTTAAAGCTAAGATACCGGGGCTACGCCTACTTACCCTCACAGTAAGGGGTGACGGGACCACAGTAACTAACGTTCAGAAAGTAATGGAGTCCATTATAGGGGTTAAGCCTGAGGTCAAGGAGGTTGAACCATCAGTCCTCGAAATTAAGGCTAAGATAAGTAAGTTCGAAAACGTTGTTGACGAGGTTATTAAGGCAATCACGTCGGCGGGCCTGGAAATACTGAGGTTTAAGGTAGAGGAACCAACGCTTGAGGATGTATTCATTTACTTCACGGGTGGCGGTGATGAAGCTCAGTGAGTTCATCGAGCTACTTAAGGCAGAGTTCATGTTCGTGTACGGTGACGTCTTCCGCAGGAAGTCCCTCCTCCTACTCATAATTATTTATCCATACATGTTCACGTTCTTCGTCCTCCTCATAGGCTCGGCAATGGGGTCCACGCAGGTCTTTATCTCCAGGGTCGGCGTGGATCCTGTCGAGTTCTTCATAGTTGCTTCCTTCGTCATAATAGCTGTGTTAAGCGTGACCGACGACATCCTCTGGCGCCCAATCTATGACGAGAACATGGGGACGTTACCCTACATAATATCGTCACCAGTGTCAAGGATAGCCCTCTACGTGTCAATGCCGCTACCTAGGCTAACCATAACGCTAACCACTGGCGCCGCGACAGTGCTTCCGGTACTGACTTACTATCGCGGGGTTGAGGGCGTGGTGATGGCTCTAATAGTGATTGGCATGGCTGCTGCCGGCGGGCTCTTCTTCTCCACGCTGGCGATGCTGATCATGGGCGCCATCTACAGCATGTCGGGAGAGTCGTGGAGAGTGCTGAACGTCATTAGGCCCCTACTCATGATCCTCCTCGGCGCTTTCTACCCGCGCTACCTAATGCCCTTAGGTGCACGCATACTCTCATGGGTTCTTCCGCCATCACACCCTGTTGCGGCGATTCAACTAATGCTCGCGAATGGCTTGAGTGCGGAGGCCTCAACTGCCCTAATGCTTCTGGGGGTCGGTGCGGCGCTAGCGGTGCTTTACGCACCCCCCGGGAGGTACGCAGTGCTGAGGTGGGAGAGGAGGAAGCTTGAGTCGGGGGTGACTACGTGATGGGGAGGCTCGAGGCAGTTAAGCAGGTGTTCCTAGCGTACCTCAAGGCGGAACTCATCAGGAGCCATGGGTTAGTCATAGGGATACTATCGCTCAGCGTGTGGTTATCGCTGTTCATAGCGCCGCTCCTGCTTTTCAGGCCGCCGGGCGTGCCACCCGGGCATATCTCGGGCTTAGCGCTGACTGCTGTCGTAATATTCATAGCTTATTCGGTAGCCACGTGGGACTGGGCGTGGGAGCTTAGGTGGTTAATGTTTCACGGCGTGCTGGAGCACGTGATCGTCAGCGGTAGCAGCATATTCCTACTGTATGCGGGAGTGATCCCGGTCTCGCTACTCTGGTATTCTGTCTCGGTGGGTGCGTCAGCCTTACTGCTAACGGCGTTCCTAGGACCACCCGCTATCTCGGTGGCGGACCCGGTAACGCTACTCATCGCGGTACTAACGATGGTTGTGGTGCTGTTCGCTTACGCCATGCTATTAGGGGCAACCACGATAGGCGTTGGGTCAGCGGGACCCGTGCTTGAGTTAGTGGGCTTCATACTCCCGATAGCTACCGGGGGCTTAGTGCCGCTGAGCTACATGCCTAAAGCCCTCCAGACCCTAGCATTAGCGACGCCCTTCAGCTACCCAGCAGAGCTAATCAGGTATTCCTTAGGGGTATCGAACACGGTGCTCCCGCTGTGGGAGACGGAGGTGATTGGCGTGACTTACTCACTAATTTTCCTCCTAGTAGCGTACGCGTTATTTAGGGTTCAACTGAGGAGGTTACTGAAGGAGGGCATAAGGACTGTCTCAATGTGGTGAAGCTCTATTGATTGTCCGCGTCAAGATATACCCTACTAAAAGGGAAGTAACTATCGAGAAACCCGGCCGTAAGGTCATGAGGGTAATGACGCTCTTACGTGAACTCGGCTACGGGGTTTACGAGGTAGTGGTTGTTAAGGGCGGGAAGCCCCTCATGGAGGACGACGTGGTTGCGGATGGTGATGAAGTCGAGGTCTACGAGGTTAGGTCGGCTGGGTGAGGTGAGCACTGTGGCTAAGTGCAGTAAGTGCGGGTCTAAAGCAGTGATTAAGATACCTTACGCTAGGATGAATCTCTGTGAAAGGCACTTCATAGAGTACTTTGAGGGAAGGGTAGCCACCACGATAGAGAAGTACGGCTTACTTAGGGAGGGTGAGAGTGTATTGGTGGCGGTCTCCGGCGGCAAGGACTCGATAACCCTCCTCTCAGCATTAACTGCGGTTGCCCCCGAACTGAGGCTTAAGGTCATGCCTCTACACATACACTTAGGTCTCGGCGAGTACAGCAACGAGAGCTTAAGGGTTGTTAAGGAAGCCTCGAGAAAGCTTGGCGTGAATACCTTCATCCTAAGCCTAGAGGAGGTAGTGGGTGCAACAATCCCTGAACTCTCAGCCAAGTCAAGCAGACCTCCATGCGCTGTGTGCGGGCTCGTTAAGAGGTACGTGCTTAACGCCGCCGCAATAGAGTGGGGTGTGGATGCCGTCGCGACAGGTCACCACATAGACGACCTCGCCCCCTACGCGCTCAAGAACATGTTACTAGGAGATATGAGTGCGGCACTAAAACTAGCCCCAGTAACGACTGGCGAGGAGGGATACTTAGCTAGGAGGGTGAGGCCCCTCTACGAAGTCACGGAACGTGAGTGCCTGATCTACGCAATCGTTAAGGGCCTGCCCTTCGTTAAGGCATTATGCCCTAACGTGTTCTTAGGCGGTATGGACGCGTTAATCAGGAAGTTCCTTTACGAGCTTGACTTAAGGCACCCCGGCGTTAAGTTAAGGTTCATGAGGTCGCTGGCTAGGATGGCAACAAGGTACGGCGTTAATCAGGCACGAACTCAGGCTGAATTAACTCGGTGCAAGTATTGTGGTCTCCCATCAAGGAGTGACGTATGTGGCTTCTGCAGGTTAACGGAAAGGGTCTCAGGCTCGCCTGCCGGGCCCATGGTGCGTGAGGCGCTGAGGGATGTTAGAGCCTCCTCACACTAAGTAACTCTACCTTAATGTTCATTCCATTAATCCTCGCCAACGCATAGAACCCCCTATAGTTTGGGCCAGGATTGACGAGCACGGTCTTACCTAAGTAATCAACGTTCCTAGACTCATGGATATGCCCGCTAACGACTAGGAGGGGCTTACGCACCTCAATCAATGTTCTTAGCGCTTTCGACCCAACGTGCTCCCCAGTATACATTATATCCAGCTTTGTCCCGTATGGCGGGGTATGGGTAAGTAGGAGCCATGAGTAAGGGGCTAAGCCACTCCCGTACTCCCTTAGGACGGAGTTGATGAATCGCTCAAATTCGTTGTCGGTGAGTTTCGTGACTCTCCAGAAGCTGAACCCCATCCCCCCACCGATCCCTACGACTACGTACTTGCCTAAGGTACTCGTGGAGGCGTGTAATACACTAACGTTGCCGTACCTAGCGTTGAGTAAGGCTGGCGGGTCTACATTGCCCGGAACCACGAATGCTGTAATGTTTTTCCGCTTACAGTACTTTGATAACATACTCAATACGTAATCCCATTTAAGACCAGCATACGACGATACATCGCCCGCAACAAGTACTGCGTCGACCTCCTCAACCTCTTTTAACGTTCTCTCGAGGGTTGAGGTCCTACCGTGTATGTCTGAAAGTAATAGCAGCTTCACGCCTAACACCAACCTTAAGGTGCGAACTTACTTTATTATACTGCGCGATTAACATAGCGAACCTTTTTGCTTGCGAGTACCTAAGGAATTAGTGGTGATTACGCGTTGAGCGAAAGGTACGTCCTCGTAACTGGGGGGTCCAGAGGTATTGGTAAGGCAATAGTGCTTCGTTTCGCTGAGCCGGGAACGCATATCGCGTTAACGTACCGCAGCAGCGAGGAGGAGGCTCGGAGGACGGCGGAGGAAGCCCTCAGAAAGGGGGCTACGGAGGCGGTAGTGCTTAGAATGGATGTTGCCGACCCGGAAAGTGTGAGCGCAGCATACAGGGAGCTAAGCAAGAGGTTCCCGCGCCTAGACGTGTTGGTGAACAATGCAGGCATAATTAGCTGGGAGGGAATAAGGGAAGAAACACTGGAAGGTTGGGAGAAGGTCATCCGAGTGGACCTAACGGGAGTGTTCCTAGTAACTAAGACGTTCCTACCGTTACTCGAGAAGAGCGAGTCAGCAGCGATAGTTAACATCTCAAGCATCGTAGGGCAGACAGCAGGCATAGCGGGCATAGCGTACCACGCGGCGAAGGCAGGGGTGATAGGGTTGACTAGGAAGCTAGCCTTAGAGCTAGCCCCCAAGATAAGGGTGAACGCGGTCGCGCCCAGCATAATTGAGACGGACTTAGTCAAGAAGGTGCTCGACACGCCAGAGAAGAGGGAACGCGCGGCATCGCTCCACCCACTAAAGAGGATCGGTCGCCCAGAAGACGTTGCTGAAGTAGTTTACTTCCTCGCCAGCCCAGCAGCGTCATTCATAACTGGGCAAACAATCGGAGTTAACGGCGGACGCCTAATGTGTTGAGGAGCGTCATGAATGATCGTGTAGACCTTAAAAACGAAACGAGGGTTTTCCTCTTCCCCAGCACCTTGAAAGTGTTTTAGAAATTAGAAAGATGTTCGTTGCATGTACTTTACCCACTCACTTCTATACCTCATGACCCTGGAGTCCGTGGACAGCGCCGCCAGCACCTCAGGACTCCTCTTAAGGGATATGAGTACGGTTTTCTCACCACCGCTAAAGTGTGTAGCCCTAATACCGGGTTTAACGTCAACCAGCCCAGCATCCTTAAGCTTCCCTACGGCCTCCTCAAGCACCTCCTTCCCCACAGGCTCCTCACCCAAGGTTCTCACGAAGCCCTCATACTCACCGATTAACTCCGGCATCCAGAGGGCGCCGGAGAACAGGAAGAGCGTTCTGAGGACATCACCCATTACCTTCTCAATGCCTTCCTCAGCCTCAAGCACCTTAGACAGCAATTTCTACGCCCCACCACAACTTGCTTAGGAAATAATTAAAGGATAATGGGATCCTTTAAATCGCTAGTGTCCGTAGCTGACCACTAAGGCACCGTAAGCGAGTACGTGACCCTTAATGGCGTTAAGGAATACCCTGGCGTCCGCGTTACTGGGCAGGCTTAGCTTAGTATTCAACGCTAAGACCACGAAAACATACCTGTGTGTTGAGCCGTGTGGAGGGCATGGGCCTCCGTACCCGTACCTCCTAAAGTCGTTAATGCACTGAAGCCCGAAGGATGTCTTGAATTTTTTCGGAACGCCCTCGGGAAGCGCGGTGATGTTTGGTGGGATATTGTAGATAACCCAGTGGTAGAACGTGCCCCTGGGCGCGTCAGGATCATACATCAGCACAGCGTACGATACCGTGTCTTCAGGACCCTTACTCCAGCTCAGGGTAGGCGACTCATCTGTGCCATCACAAGTATACCGCCTAGGTACCGTGGATCCCGCGCTAAGGTCGGGGCTCGTCAGCCTCAGCGAGTCTGGGGCATTACCCAGCACACCCCTCAGCGGGCTTAATGGATCACGATTCGCCGAACCGTAATTAATGTAGTAATAAGCGATTACGGCCGAAGCCACGGCAGCTATGATGGCAGCAGCGAGTAAAGTGCGATGCATCACTAGGGGCCCCCACTGCGGTAATTTGCAATGGCGGTAATAAGATCATGCATACAGAGATAAAATCTTAACCGCTACTCTTGAAATCAGAGGCGTAGCTACGTAATGAGTGACGTCAGTAATGGTGAGGTTAAGTACACGCAGGAGGAACTTGCGAGTATTAGGGTGAGGTACTCGACAATAGTGAATTACCTCAGCCAAGTCTACAGGTTACTGCTGACGATACTCTTCACATTGATAGTGGCGAGGAAGTTATCAGTAGAGGACTACGGGCTGTGGATCACCATAATAGGTGTTGCGAACGTCCTGACAATGGTGCACTGGATCTGGGGTATGTGGTCCCTAAGGTTCTATGCTAGGAAAAAATACGAGATGGTCTCAGCCGCTTATGCCTTAACGTTAATCTACATTCCAATATCATCAGCTGTCTTCGTGCTAGTTGGTCTCTGGTACAACAGCGTTCTTGGCTGGGGTTTAAGCGCCTTCTTCATCGCGTCCCTTCTCACGGTGAGTGAGGCCTTCAATTACTTCCTACGCTCTATTGTACTGAGTTCTAGGCCCTACATTGAAGGGAAGGCGGTAATGGTTAGGGTAACAGCAAGACTAGCGGTGGCTTACGCACTAGTAGTGATGATTAGGGCTGGCCTAGTTGGGGTGATGGTGTCCGCGATTATTGGAAGTGTTGCGGCGGTTATTACTAGGTACGTGTTGCTACGGCGCCAAAGAATAGTCATACCTAAACCAAGGTTTAGTCTGAAGGAGGTGACTGTGTTAGTTAAGAATGCCTACATATCAGTCATAGCTTACTTCTCAAGCCTCCTCATAAATGTCGAGAAACCCTTAGTAACGGCCCTCACGGCGTCAACTAATCTAACAGCGTACCTCGGTGTGGCTTATGTGCCGCGAAGCATAATAACGCGTAGTTCATCCGCGATGGGTAGCGGGCTAACGCCCAAGTTGCTGAGGGTACCTTCCCGCAGGGATGTGGAGGACATTCTCCGGATAGCCATGACCGTGAATCTAGGGATTACTTTCTTAGTAGTGATGATGGGTAAGCCCATACTAAGCTTATTTAAGTTAGCGTATGTTGATGCTTACGTATTACTTGTGATAATAACGGCGGAGTCACTACTATACACGATATCCATACTCTTGGGTACGGTCGCGTCATCCTCGGAGAGAGCTGACCTCCAGGTACACGGTATTAAATTAAGTAGGACACCCATATTCAAGTCACCTATGGCGTCCTTGATTCGTTGTGTGGTTGCATTAGGGCTAGGTACTGCTGGAATGCTGGTGATGATTCATGCTTACGGGTTAACTGATAATCCTTACCTAGTATTGCCTTATCCCCTAGCGTGGTTGGGAACTAGTCTCCCGCTGCTGATTTACATGTATAGGCTCGCTAAAAGTAAGGTGGAGTTCTCCTTCCCTAAGCGCGAAACCGTAGCTGGTATTGCTGGAGGGATTGTAATGAGTTTGTATATGTACGTCAGCGGCGCCTCCAGCATCTTAGTCAGGAATTTCTGGCATGACGCACCCGTGCTTGCCCTGCATGCGTTAGTAGGGTTAATACTTTACGGCATCGTAGTCCTAGCGTTATCGCCTTGGAGCAGGGAATTCCTTAAGTTATCTCTTAAATTCGTGAGGAGCAAGTAGAGAAGCTGTTAAACCTTGAGTGCCGCAGCAGCTACCCTCCTTAGTATTTCGTTGAGAGAATGTGTGATAAAGACATCCACACCGTATGCTCGCGATAACTGTAGTGTTTGAGTCACGGCTTTCCTTGCTTCACCTATGTTGCTAATGTCGGCGTCCCCACCGGCAATCCTAAGTACTGGCGGCGGTGTCGCAATCGCTATGAATTCATGACCTTGAGCCCTAACCCACTTCTTAAGTAATGAGAGCATCACCATGTCGGACTCATCCACCACATCAAGAACGGTCATAACCACTACTGAGGGGGTTGCCCGCGTTGAACGTAAAACCTCACGGATAAGCCAGCCAAGCACGCGGTTAGCGGTTACAGCGTGTGAAGGTTCTTTAGGCCACTCAACCGACGCGAGGACCTGGAACACGTTACTTATCGTTGAGGGCGATGAAGCCTTTTCACCTATGATTACTCCGTACTCTGTACTTACCGCTAACCTAACCCATAGTCCAGCCTTAATGAGGGAGGAGGCTAGGGAGGCTAGCTCCCTTGCTAGGACCTCGAAGGCCGAGGGTCTACCCCGGAAGAAACCGTCGTGGATCGTCACCCCTAAGATAACTCCCTGCGATGACTCCTTCTCGAAGAGCTTGATGGCTAGCTTACCCGTCCTCGCAAACGCTTTCCAGTCTATCCTGCGCGTGTCGTCCCCCGGAAAGTACTCGCGAATCATGAGGAATTCTGTGCCGGCCCCGCTAACTCCTGCTGGTGTGGTGCCCGCATAGCGTGCGCCTGGAGGCGCTAGGTGTGCCGCCACCCTTAGACTGGTTGGTGCCACCCTGACCTGAGCTACTACGCCTAATGAGGTCTCAAGCACCGTTACACCACCTAACACAGCTAGGCGCAGGAGTAACGGGCCCAAGGAATGCTTACCTAACCTGCCAGTAACCCTAAATGAAAGCTCGGTGTAGTCATCACTCAACAACCTAACCTCATGCAATGTAACGTCAGCACCCGGATCCGCCACCAGTAAAGCCCTAGAAACCCTACCTACGCGGAAAACGGAGGACCTAACACGTACGTTAACATGGACCTCGCTACCCTCGGGAACTACGGCGTCAGAGGGTTCGACAGTAACTTCCACGTGCTTCACGCCTGAAGCGCTGGCCGATAAACCTAGTGCCGTGAAGAAGGGGGTGAAGGCAGCTACGGCAAGTAACGTTAGGAACGGCCTAAGTGGTGAGTTAAAGAGCGACGCAAGTAGAGACATGAGCCCCACCAACGCGAGAATCCACCCGGCACTCGTTACGCGGGCACTTACTTGGTGCTCTGTACTATTCAAGGCTTAGGTACCTCCACACGGTTGAGTAGGTCCTCAACTACATCCTCACCGTGCAGACCCTCCGCAAGGAATTCTGGCTTCAGGAAGAGCCTATGGCTCAAGGCGGGCATGGCCGCCGCCTTAACGTCGTCGGGGATCACGTACTTCCTACCGTTAAGGAGGGCGAATACCTTAGCCACCCGCAGAAGCACTAAAGCGCCACGAGGCGTTACCCCTAGCCTCAGGGCTGGGTGATTATGTGACGCCTCGCATATCCTCGTGACATACTCCACTACGGGTTCCTCAACCCTCACCTCCTTGATCTCACTGCGGCATGCGATTACCTCGTCACGACCCGCCACAGGCCTTAACGAGTTAAACGCCTCATCAATGCGCCACGACCCCCTGAGCAGTAAGGACTTCATTTCATCTCTCGATGGCTGATTTACGCTAACCTTAATGAGGAACCTATCCAGTTGCGCCTCTGGTAGCGGGAACACGCCCTCCAGCTCTATAGGATTCATTGTGGCTATCACGGTGAATGGATCAGGTAATGGTCTTGTTTCTCCTTCTATGGTTGCTTGTTTTTCCTGCATTGCTTCCAGTAGTGCTGACTGCGTTCTTGGTGACGCCCTATTGATCTCGTCCGCCAGGACAATGTTGGCGAATATGGGTCCCTCACGAACAACGAAAACACCGCGAGACGGATCAAAAACACGCGTACCAACAATATCAGCAGGCAACAAATCAGGAGTAAACTGAATACGCCTAAAAGAAAGGTTCAGGAGGCGCGCCACCGTCTTAGCCATCAAAGTCTTAGCGGTTCCAGGCACCCCCTCAACTAGGGCGTGCCCGTCAGCGATTATCGCGATCATCAATAACTTCACTTCATGCCCCCTACCAACAAGCACTTTCGAGGATTCCTTCACCACCCTATCAATTAGTGATGCGGTTAACGTCACCTAGTTTTTCCACCAAACACATAATTCGTTCGAAGCCCTTATATCTCAGGGCCGACGCCTACAATGACATTAACTACGGCTTCAGCGAGAGTAGTAACGGCGCTACTATGCTTGATCGTCTTAGCGGCAATCACGGCACCTCCGGTCAGCGCTTACTATGGTTACCCAGCCCCACGACATAGTGATGATGTTGCTCGTGAAGCTACATCGCTGATAACGGCATTGAATGTACTTAAAGCGTGGTTAAGGGGGTGGGGCGAGCCGATCACTCAATTGAGGAGTAACTCAAGCCTGATTGAGTGGGGTAACGCGATGCTTAGGAGGGTAACTAGCCCCAGCGAGTACGCGTTGCTCGTTGGCGGCATACAGCTTAAGGCGCTGAAGGTACTTGCTGGGCTCAACCCCGTCATCAAGACGCAAGACATTGTGAGGGTGCTGAACGCGTCAATAAACTACATGGTAATGCAGGGAATCGTAAACTCCACGAAGGTCATGTGGGACACCCTCACCGACAGAGCCTCGTGCCAGGTAGCGCTTAACTACGTTGCCTTAAGCATAGCGAATGCACCGAAGGGCAATAGCTCGATAGCGCTAAGGGCTCTATCCGCGATAGCCGCGTTTCAGGAAGCCTTAGCGACCCACCGCTACGGTAACGCGCACGCAATCATGCGTGAGACCGCGGAAAATACCTCGTTAATTGTGGCGGCATATATGGCCTGCCAGCTACCCCCACAAACAATCAATGAGGTAGTCCAGCCACCAAGCACGGGAGAACACCAAGGAAGCGGCTGGACGGCAATCAATGCGAAAGACATGCTTAAGGCAGTCGCTGTTCTCGAAAGACTCGGACCTAAGGCAATCGAGATCCTCAGTAAGGTACCTGTGACTGCGGTGATTAACGCCGTCAGTAAGGTACCGCTCAACGTGCTACGCAACATGAGTGTTGACGAGATAGTTAAGGCAATAGAAGTTGCGGCAACCAATAACAACGTAACACTCAACCCCAACGCGCCCTTGGTGTTACCTGGCGTAACGCACACGACCCCTCCAAGGGCGAGCACAAGCCAGAGCGTCAGCAACGTTATTTCAGGCGTTACGGAGGGAGAGCGCCCTCCAATACCTAGGCACTGGATTAGGCCTCAACCCAGCAACCCACTTCGGGTGCCTGGAATGTCGGGAAGCCCTACCGTGACTCATAGAGCGCAGTCAGCGAGCTACGTTACCGTCCCCGCGATAGGGGTATTGGTTGAGGTGGTTAAGTCCGTGAATTTACCGACCCTGCCAGCGTCTTCAGCAAGTACGAGGTGGTGGTCATTAACCCTAGCTGAGGTAGGAAGCGTCAAGACCGTTGCGGGGGCCGGGAAGGGTACCGGCATCGTCGAGACCCTCTCCATGCCCTTACTCACGCTGCTTCTAGGTCTCGCGGTATTCGTAGCCCTTACGCTGACGCTCAGGATTAAGCGGGGGCCCGCCCCAGTGAGACCCTTGCCTAGGGTAGTGGGGAGCGGGTTACCAGCGGTGGTGAGGGAGTTCTGGGAAGCTGTCACGGTAGCGTCCAGGGTCTCGGGTGTGGAGCTACGTGCAAACCTAACGCACAGGGAGATGGTTAGTGAGATACTACGCAGCCTAAGGACTGACGCGGGAAGGGCGCTCCTCAAACTGGCCACGCTTTATGAAGGTGTGAGATATGCTGGCGTGAAGGCAACAAAGGAACTTTCCTCCATAGCACAGGAACTCCTGCAGGAGGTGAAGACGCTCCTTGAAACCGGGTAAAGCCCTGTCCGCACTCAGTATCCTGCTATCTATTTTATCGATAGTGTTGTGTGCCTCAAGGGTTGAGGGCATCCCGGCGTGCGCGGCGATAGCGTCCTTCGTCGCGGCATCCGTATCCTTCTCATTAGGCGCTCAGGTCCTCTCCATGGTAGCGTTGATTACTGCTTTGATTCCTCTTAATGGCAATGCATTGCTTGGTATCCTAGTAGCGTGCTCCTTAGCGTTAGTCGGGGTTATCGCTAGGTTAGCGTTGAGTGATGTTAGGGGCTACGTGCCAAGAAGCTTTGTTGCCGGGAACGTGGCCCTGATGGTTGGTATGCCGCTAGTTATCGCTCCATCGCTTGCATCGCGTTCACTAAGTGTGGCGGAACCCTTAGCTGTGGTGCTGGTGTCGGCTATCGCGTCGTACGCGCTAGGTGTTTCTTACGCGCTTGGACGCGGTCTACGCGTAGATACGGCCCCGATAGGCTTAAGGTGGTTGAGGGGTCTCAGTAGACGGATGCTTGATAAGATCTCCGGAATGCTTGTTTGGGTCATATTGACCGCCTTAGTCACTAGGGCCTCAATCCTAGTGGGGGTGCCTGTGGTGCCCTCTATTGCGGTGGCGACGCTTACCTCCCTGCTCGCGGTACTTACCATAGGGAGGAGTCGCGTCGGGCGCGTAGTGCTCCTTGCCGCCTGTGCGGTCGCCTCCGTAGCCCTCTTGAGGGAGGTTGACGTTATCAATCTCGGTAGTACGTTGCGATTCGTTGAGGAGGTGATAAAGCGCCTTGGCTGGTAGTGAGGATAAGCCTGCTTCACTAGGTTCCTCCCCAGGTGCGGCCACCCTAGTGCCTGTAGCGGTGGCGATAGCTTTCTTCGCCGCAGCCGTGATCGCTGCTGGTTTTGGCAAGTACGTCATGTCGGTGGTATCTCTGATTTCTGGGTTGGCGATCCTATCCTACATAGTTGAGGTGGGTCGCCACGGAAGGTAGAGGAAGGTTCACACTCCTGCTGCTTGTTGCGGCGTTCCTGTTAGCGTTGATGCTGGAACCGAACACTGCAGGCTTGACGTATGTTGGGGCTTCCCCACTCAATAGTAGGTGGGACGGTACGTCGGCACTGGTTAACATCCTAACCAGTAACTTATCGATGAGAACCGTAATAGTCCTGGACTGGGGGCACACAGTCCTCCCGAGGGGTAAGGGGATTGTGTTCTTGATTTCCCCTACAAAGCCACTCAGCAGGCAGGAGGTTGAGAGGATCTGCAAGCTCGTTAGGGAGGGTTACGTCCTTGTCGTAGCTGATGAGGGCGTGTACAGCAATGCTGTCCTCGAGGCTCTTGAAGTACCTATACGGGTTGAGGGCAAGGTACTCCTAGTTAATGGGACACCAACATTCGTGGCACCTGTCAAAATACACGGGGAGAGCGTGAGTGTGGAATTCGCCTACGCATCCCCCCTCAAGGTGTGGGGCGATGCCAAGGTCATAGCTGCTGCCGGGGGCGCACCTGTGGCCGCCGTGTATAGAGGGGCGGTGACTGCCTACGTATTTGGTGACGGAACAATATTCACCAACGCGGCGCTAACCCCGCCAAGTGACCTGAACCCTTACGTAAGGCTACTCACCCTTCTCAAAGCCGATGCCGGTAACGCGTCAGTATCTATTATCGACGCCAAGCCCTACGTGTTAAGACCTGAGAGCTTACCTGAACTCCTGAGTAGCGAGCAACCCGCTCCGAAGGTGGTGGCGGCCATCATTAATCCCTACCGATACTACTACGTACTCATGAGTTCCTACCGTGAGGCCCCCTTAGCTACGGCCTTTGTGGTGGGCGTCATAACATTGGTGCTCGTAGCTTATGTAATTAATACTGCATTACACACACTCAAGAGTTATGGGGAGGTCAGAATACCTGAGTCTGCACGCGAGTTTAAGTTAGGTGGGCCCGGTCCTACATGGATTACCGTGATAAGGCAGGCCTGCATTAAGGATATGGTCACGCATGCAGACCTAAAGAAAGTATGTGAGGCCTTAGCTAAGGGAAGGGAAAGCGCAGCCCATAAGTTAATGGTTGAGGCCCTCAGCGATAAACGAGTTAGGGAGGAGGTGTTACGTGTAATACTATTGCTTTCTAGTGGTTGAGTATTATCGTGTGTATGTTTTACGGGAACGTAGTTAAAATTGTTTTAAGTGTAGGGGTCGTAGTAAGACATTTATTTATATGCATCATGTACTAGATGACGAAGTCTCGTATTGGGGGTGTGAACAATGCCCAAGCCCATAGTGGATGAGGCGAAGTGCACTGGATGTGGAACCTGCGCGTCATCTTGTCCTCAAGGCGTGCTTGAGATTCAGGGAGGTAAGGCGAAGGTAGTGAACCCGGACGCCTGCATTGGCTGCAGGGTCTGCGAGTCCGTCTGCCCAGAGGGTGCCATAACAGTGCAGGACTAAGGTGCTAGCGACACCTAAACATCACTCTCTTTTTCCCCATAACCCCTTATCGTATGCTGAGGTTGCTCCTACTTTAACAATGCTTTCAAACGTTCTCTAAGTATTGGTGAGGATCGTGACGTGCGGATACTATGACCCTGCTTTATGGTGAGGTACCCATCCCTTAGGTGGGAGGGGCGTGGCGTTTCCCTCGACCGGAGCTCCATGGGGTGCGAAGCTAATGGACCCGCACCAAAGGGCTACCTCTAAAGTATTGTGATGGGAGGAATGCGCTCTTATTTCTCTCCTAACCAAGTACTACTCAGGGAGCGGTACTGGGTCATGGTGAGCGCCAGCATCTGCCTCCTGTGCAGGGGTGCTAAGTACTTATGCGGTAAGCCTTACTGCCCCATACTCGCTAGGGCTAGGGCAGCGGTTACCTTATCGGTGCTTAAGGCACCCTCAAGACTCCCTAAGGACTCGTTATTTGGGTCCTCACCCCCATCGGTTTTCGTGGGTAGGTTCGGGTACCCTAAGGTCGCGTTAGGTCCGTCCGCGCCGCCCTTAAGGGGTGACACCTCCACGTATGACCTGCCTGAAGCGTGGCTCAACCTTAAGCTAGAGGATGTCCTAGCGATGAGGCTGTCCCTAGTCAGGGGCTACGGAGTAGTTAACGTGAAGAACGCGTGGTCCCCCACCGTAATGAAGGTTCAGGAAGTGGCGCTCTCCGAGAAGCCCGTGGAGATAGAGGTGGAGTTCCTTAAGCCCCCGAGACCTGAGCCTCTCCTAGCCCCTGAAACCCCGCCCATGGGGCCTAGGGCCCCCGCCAAGCAGTTCAGAGTTGTTGGTAATGCGCGTTTCCCGAAACCGTTGAGTAAGGCGTACTACGACACGGACCTAAAGGCTACGGACGCCATTATCGAGTTGTACAGGAGCGGCTTACCCGTGTCAAGCATACAGAAGGCTTTGTCGGTCGGGGCGTTAGGCACTGGCAGGAGGAGGCGTTTAGTGCCAACACGCTGGGCGATAACGGCCGTTGACGACACCGTGTCAAGACACTTAGTCAGGATCGTTAAGGAACTGCCTGAATTCGGCGAGTACCTCCTCTTCATCAGGGAGCACGCAAGGAACCTATTCATAGCGATAATCATTCCAGGTCAGTGGAGCTTCGAGTGGATGGAGGCATGGTTCCCCGGCTCCACATGGAACCCCAACGGAACCACGGTTAGCTTGGAAGGCGATTGGGAGGGGCCCGGCGGCAGGAGCGAGTACGCCTCAATAGGCGGGTGCTACTACGCCGCTAGGCTAGCCACGGCGGAATTCATGCTCCGCACACGGAGGAAGGGGATGGCCGTACTGTACCGGGAAATCTACCCTGGCTTCAACCTCCCCATAGGTGTGTGGTATGTTAGGGAGAACCTCCGGGCACTGTTCCGGGGCAAGCCCAAACGCTTCTCAAGACTAGAGGAACTACTGCGTGACATCAAGAACTTAACTAAGGTACCCCTCAACGTGTGGGTTAGGAGGTCAGCCATACTGAGTAAGCTATTAAGGAATAGGAGGCTCGACGAGTATGCGGTTAAGCACCACTAAGCCCACCTTCATTAGGTACTCATTCACTAAGACGTCCAGGGCATTAACCCCCTCAGGCCTCCCAGACATAGACTACGCGTTAAACCCTTACGTAGGGTGCGCGCACGGATGCACCTACTGCTACGCCCGCGCATACGTGAAGGACGCTGAAGTGGCTAGGGAGTGGGGCTCGGTAGTCAAGATACGCGTCAACTTAATAGACGTGCTGATCAAGGATGCGGGCAGGCTTAAGCCAGGCGTGGTGGGCCTAGCAACCATAACAGATCCGTACCAACCGATTGAAGCGTCCCAACACCTCAGCAGAGAATCGCTGAAGATCCTACTCCGAGCAGGCTTCAAGGTCGACCTACAGACGAAGTCACCTCTAGTACTTAGGGACATCGACATCCTAAAGCGGTGGCGGGACCGCGTCGAGGTAGGATTAACGATAACAACACTGAGAGACGAGGTGGCAGCCATCATAGAGCCGGGCGCGCCCCTACCCTCAGAAAGGGCTAAGGCACTAAGAGAACTCTCCACATCAGGAATAACCACATGGCTCTTCCTAGGCCCTATAATACCTGGGGTTAATGACGACTACGTTAGTGTGAGAAACGTCGCCGAGCTAGCGGCGGATACAGGCTCACTACTAATCCATGATCCCCTAAGGCTGAAGCCCCAGATACTTAAGACGTTAAGCCAAGCCCTAAGAACCATAGGACTAAACCCAAATGACGTGATTAACAAGGCAAGGAGTAAGGCATGGCTCCAGTCGGTAAGGGATGTGGTGAGGAAGGCATGCACTGACACGGGAGCCGAATGCGTCCCCGCCTTCTAGCCCGGCGTTCGAGAATCTCGCACTATGTTCGAACAACTGTTCTATTCTTAAGGTACTTCTAAAACGGGTTCGGTAAGACCACGGTGAAGGACACCGTGATGAATAAAGTACGCTCCAAGCTAAGGACGGGGAAGCTCTCAGCAACACTCATACTTGCACTCATATTACTAGCTGGTCTCACAGCCTTACTAACCATCACGATGCAGGAGCATATGCCGACAACCACAACAACAAGTATAACCACGGCACTAAGTAACTCAACAACAACTCATACCCACCCAAGCACGACCACAACAACGAGCACAAAGCCATCAAGCAACGCAGGTGACGCGTCATTCGTGAAGCCCATAAAGAGCTACGAGGAACTAGCGAACATCGTCAGTAGCGGCTTAACGCAATACTACCCACTTGGTGGCGCAGCAGTGTATGCGGAAATGGTTCAGGCAGGGATTAAAGTGCCGGCACTCGCAACGACACCCCTCGTCACCACGGTAACAGCCACCACCACGGCCAGTACAGGGAGTTCGACACCTGAGTACTCACACACGAACGTCCAGGTAGCTGGGGTAGATGAGGCTGACATCGTGAAGACTGACGGCAGGTACATATACCTAGTTGGGAGACCGAGCCTCATCAAGACACGGTTGAACGGGAAGGAAATCTATATTCAGAGAACACCCATCTACATAATACTCGCGTACCCGCCCAGCAATATGAAGCTAGTGTCCAAGGTCGAAGTGCTGGGTAGCGTGAACGGGATATTCATAAATAACAATCGATTAGTGGTGATTAACAGTAGCACCACGTATTACAGGGTGCTTAAGTACACAGTAACGTCCTCAACACCGGCAACAACCACGGTAACCGTAACCACGACCAGGGCGCCCGCGCCCCCAATACCCGTGATTAAGCCGGTCCAGAACACCACAGTGTTAGTTTACGACGTGAGCAACCACGAGGAACCAGTTCTGAAGTATAAGGACAGCGTAAGTGGGTGGGTACTGGCCGCCAGGATGATAGGGGATAAGGTGTACGTAGTAACGGTCATTCGCAACAACTTCATCATACCTCTCTACGGTCGGGAGGAGGGAGAATCCTCAGTAGTGGTTCCAGCCGTTAACGGCAAGGTAATGCCGCCTAACAAGATTATGTACGTGTCACTCAAGGACGTAATGCCCTACAATAACGGGTACGTCGTCGTGGCCGGCCTAAGCCTAAGTGATGGAAACTTCGATGCGAAAGCATATGTCATGCCTTACCCTGACAGAGTATACGTTAGTAAGGAGTCGATATACCTGCTCTCAAGCCGGTGGTCATACTACGAAATAATGCTCGATGTAATCAAGAACGCGGTGCTTCCCAACCTCCCGCATGACGTGGTCGTCAGGATAAATGCGACTCTATCCAACACGTCACTGCCAATCTACGTTAGGCTAGCGAAGGCAGGGAACGTATTGGAGGAGTACATGAGGAGCGCACCTAAGGAGGACCTAATCAAGATATTCACGAGCGTGTACGAGTACCTAGAAAAGAACATCACTGGAAGACCGCTAACAGTGACGCACGTCTTCAGGCTTAAGCTAGAAGGATTAACTGCGGCAATGGTAGCGCATGCAAAAGTCAGCGGAAGGGTGCTGGATCAATTCGCTATGGATGAACGTGACGGGTACTTCAGAGTAGCAACCACAGCGACAATGATAAAGGAATTCAGGATTGCCGGGTACTCCGGCAACATTGTTCCCACAGTCATACCTGTCTATGAGGACGTAAATAACGTGTACGTGCTGAACGCATCCAACCTCAAGATCGTGGGTAAGTTGGAGGGGCTGGAACCAGGCGAGAGGGTCTACGCCGCTAGGTATGTGGGTAAGTACCTATACCTCGTGACATACAGAAGAACCGACCCACTCTTCGCTATAGACCTCAGCGATCCGAGGAACCCCAAGGTAATAGGGTTCGTGAAGATGCCCGGATTCTCTGAGTACCTACACCCATACAAGGACCACTACCTAATAGGTGTCGGCTTAGACGCTGACGAAAACGGAAGGATAAGGGGCCTGAAGATCTCCCTCTACGACGTAAGCAACCCCAAGAACATAACAGAAACATCAGTGATTAAAATCCGGGGAGGGTGGAGCACCTCCCAAGTGTTATGGGATCACAAGGCATTCCTAATAAACCCGGCCAAAGGGTATCTATGCATACCCGTGAGGGTGTATGGTGAAGGCAAGGTAAGCGGGTACCTATACATAATAAGGATAAGCGATGGCGGCAAACTCAGCGTCGCTGGGAAAATACGGCACCTCGACGTCATCAGGTCGCTCTACATAGGTGATTACCTATACGCCATCTCACAGACGTTAGTGCAGAGTGTTGACCTAAACACAATGAAGGTTATATCCTCGGTTGAACTAAGCTAACCAAACCCTTTTTCCCTCAACGTTGTTCAAGACTGTGGGTTCCTTATATTGAGCTATTACCCCCTATAGAAACTGGATACTGTTAAGGCACAACACACTAACGTCACGGTAAGTCATGTGTGAAAAGGCAAGTAGAATTCCTGCTGCTTGGGGTGAAGTGATGTTGGGGGAAGATAAGTACGTATACGCATGCGTGGAGAACGGCGTTGACGTTAAGTACACCTTAAATCCTAAGGAATGCGCTGGATATGCTGAACCATTAATGAGTAACAGACAACGCGTGGCACTAAGCAAGCTAATGAGCGCCCTCCTCAGACACATACCTCATGAAGCCGGACTCACGCTAGATAAGGAAGGGTGGGTCACACTTAAGGAACTTGTTAAGGGCATCACTAAGGCATGGAGGAATAAGGAACTATACTCATGGGTAACTGAGCGTCACATACGTGCGGTCGCCGAACTAGACCCTAAAGGAAGGTTCGAGATCCGCGGAAACAAGATAAGGGCAAGATACGGGCACAGCATTAAAGTGACCCTAACGCACGCTGTTGACGAGAACGTGAAGACCCTATACCACGGAACGACGGCGAGGGCATGGCAAAGAATAAGGCATGAGGGAATACTCCCCGGTAGGAGGGTATGGGTACACCTAACATCAAACCTCAAGGACGCGTATGAGACAGGTTGCAGACACGGTAGCGACGTGGTAGTCCTAAAGATAAACGCTGACTGCCTAAGGAAGAAGGGCTTAACCGTCCGCAGAGCATCAAAGGCGGTGTGGGTGGTTGAGTACGTACCTCCCGAATGTATTGAGGGAATCCTACCGTAGGTAAATAAAATATGTTTAACAAAGTAAGTAATTAATGGTAAATATAAGCTACTGAATAGGCCCCAAAATTCTCCTTCGCTACTACTATAAGAAGTAAGATATCTCCTAACTAGATAGCTTTTTTTCACATATACACTATTTAGCCTCGTAAAACATGAATAATCCTCACCTAAATTCATTATAATTATTTCACTAAGTTACTGAAGCAATTGCAGTAAAAGTTGTAAAAATTTTAGATTAATTTAATCATTGACTATTCGTATTATTCAAGAGATTACCGTACAATAATTTTTAACCCTATTTTAACTTTATTCTGAAGCGTTAATAGAATAAAGTATGTTTACTTCCTCTGACGTTTCAATGATGAATATAAAGATATTTATACTAAGCACAGACCCTTTACCTAAGAGGTACCTACCATGAGATTGTCCCGTAATACACGTAAAGCTATTAGTAAGGCCGCAGCCGGAGTTATAGTGGCTATAATCGTTATTGTCATAGCGGCTGGGGTGGGTTACTGGTACTACACTACTCAGCAACGCGGGCCAACAAAGATAATCTGGGCGTCAACACAGCTAGTACCTCCTGAGGAGCAATCATTCGTTAAAGGAACATTGCTAGCGGACTTCAAAAAGAAAACAGGAATTGATGTGGAGTTTGTTGGCATGTCCTACTCCCAGATGATTACTAGGATTACGTCGGAGGAGCAGGCAGGTAAGGTGACGATAAGCCTAATTGGTGATCTTCATGGCGACTTAGACATGATGGCCTCCAAGGGATATCTAATGGATTTAAGTAAGTTCGGCACACTACCGGGTAGGACGTTCCCGAAGGTGTTAATGAATTATGCGAAGCTCCATGGTATCCAAGCATACATACCGTGGATGACCGCCACCTACGTAATGGTCATTAATAAGAAGGCCTTCAAGTACCTGCCTCCGGGCCTTACTGAGGAGGACGTCATCAAGGGTACTAGTAAGTGGACCTACGACGCCCTACTGGCTTGGGCTAAGAACCTCTACGAGAAGACCGGCAAGAAGTTGCTGGGCTTCCCCGCAGGTCCACACGGCCTGTTCGTGAGGTTCCTGCATGGGTACCTATACCCAGCATTCACTGGTGCCCAGGTCAAGAACTTCGACAGTCCTGATGCCGTTAAGATGTGGCAGTACCTCAAGAAGCTCTGGCAGTACGTGAACCCAGCCAGCACGACATGGGACGCGATGGCTGACCCGCTACTGAAGGGTCAGGTCTGGATCGCGTGGGACCACACCGCAAGGATTAAGGACGCTATCGAGCAGGAGCCTAACCAGTTCGTGGTTGTGCCCGTGCCTCAAGGCCCAAAGGGCAGGGGCTTCATACTGGTGGTTGCTGGCTTAGCAATACCGAAGAACGCTCCCAACCCGAAGGCGGCCTGGAAGCTCATTGACTACCTAACACAGCCAAGCACTCAGGTTGAGGTGCTGAAGAAGACAGGGTTCTTCCCAACGGTTCAAGAGGCTTCCAAGAGCATCCCGAGTGGTGCGCTTAAGGTTCTTGCTGAAGGTGTTAATGCCCAGCTTAACGCACCTAATGCCCTCGTCGCCATGATCCCGAGCCTCGGGTCCAAGAGCGGTGACTTCAAGAGCATATACATAACTGCCTTCAGAAGGATAGTGCTTCAGGGAGAGGATATCCAGAAGGTACTTAGCGAGCTGGGCCCGCAGTTAATGAAATTATTCAAGGAGACGGGTGCCCCATTACCGCCTCCTGACTCCGGCTAGAGGGGTGCAATCCTTGAATAGCAGTGATCAAAACCGAAAGAGCTTTTCCATTATTGAGAGATACCTCCCATACTTCCTCATTGCACCTGCCCTCTCCTACCTCCTTTTTTTCATAGGTTATCCCCTTACACAAGGTATCATCCTGGCGTTTACAGATAGTCGAGGGCACTTCACCTTAGCACATATTAATTACCTGCTCTATTCGCCTCAATCATTGTTCTATGCAGCCCTTAAGAACACGTTAATGTTGGCGGCAGTGATAATACCTATTCAGGTAATGATTGCTTTAGGTCTCTCCCTGCTACTTAGTTCCAGCTTTGTTGGGAGGGACTTAGCGCTCTACATAGTCATAATACCGTTAACGATTAGTGATGTTGCGGGTGGGCTGATATGGTACTCGATGCTGTCAACTAATGGGTTCTTCAATAAGTTCCTGATGGCCGCGGGGCTAATTCATTCCCCCATACATTTCTTCGGCTACCAGTATAGGGCCATGGAGTTCCTAGCAATAGTACTTGCTGAGGTCTGGAGGGCGACAGCCATAGTCTTCGTGATTATCTTCGCTGGACTACAAATGATAAGCAGGGAATATATAGAGGCGGCAGAAGTCTTTGGAGCAAGCACATGGGTCAAGCTAAGGCATATAATATTCCCAATGCTTAAACCCAGCTTACAGTCAGCCCTATTGATAAGGACGCTCTTCGCCTTCCAGGTATTCGGAGTCGTGATGGTGTTGGCTGGAAGAGATATCCCTGTCCTCGCTGGTGAGGCATACTACGAGCAGACCGAGCTGTACCATTACGGCGTGGCAGCGCTTTACGCCATAATAATAGCGGCGATATCTGTGATCATAGGCTACATATACATCAAGATGTTTAAGGCTCAGTACATTAGAGAGGTGGGTGCAGGGTGAGCAGGACAGAGATTGGGGGGAGGCCTCCCTTAAGGTATTACCTCTCCAAGATATTATTTGCAGGGATAGTTTTAATAGCATGTTCTTGGATCCTCCTGCCCATAGTAATATCGGCACTCTACGCTTTCTCAACCCCGAAGGACTTCTATAGCCCCAAGGAGGTCATACCCCTCCATTACACCTTCGCTAATATTAAGGAGTTGCTTGACTTAGGTGCGGCACGAGCAACCATGAATAGCGTTATAGTGGCGTGCATGACGGTAGTATTTAGCTTCATTCTAGGGCTGCCAGCTGGCTACGCATTCGCTAGGTTCGCGTTTAAGGGTAAGGACTCACTTAAATTATTGATAATAGGTTTAAGGATGTTCCCAATGCTCGTTATAGCCGTGCCGTTAGTTACACTCTACATTAGGCTAGGGCTTAATGACACGTTACTTGGCGTCGCCCTAGCCCATACGACGATGGCGTTGCCTTTCGTCATACTGATAACGTCAAGCATATTCGTAAGCGTACCGATAGAGCTGGAGGAGGCTGCATTCGTGTTCGGTCTCGACAGGACGCAAACATTCCTTAGGATAACGTTACCCTTAGCACTACCTGGGCTGACCGCAGCGGCGATATTCACGTTCATAATGTCATGGAACGAGGTCTTCATGGCGGCCGTACTCACGCTAACGAACAGGACGCTCCCCGCATTCATACTTACCTCAGCCATGGCGGCCCCAGACTTCATTAAGTTCGCAGCCTCATTCATCATGATCCTCCCCGCACTCATATTCGTGTTCATAGCGCGTAAGTACTTAATCTCCATGTGGGGGATTACGATCAGGTGAGGTGTCTGACGTGGTGGACGTGAGACTTGTGGGGCTCGTCAAGAGGTTCGGTAAGACCGTGGCCCTCAGAGGCATAGACCTAGATGTAAGGGATGGAGAGTTCGTCGTGCTTCTCGGGCCCTCAGGTTGCGGTAAGACCACGACCCTGAGGATCGTGGCCGGGCTTGAGAAGCCTGATGAGGGCCACGTGTTCTTCGGTGATAGGGAGGTTACGTACCTACCACCTAAGGACAGGAACGTGTCGATGGTTTTCCAGAGCTACGCGGTGTGGCCGCACATGAAGGTCAAGGATAACATAGCCTTCCCGCTGAGGATAAGGAAGGTTCCGGAGGATGAGGTTCAACGCAGGGTTAAGTGGGCTGCCGAGCTCCTTCAGATAGAGACCCTGCTTGAGAGGTACCCGCATCAGCTCTCGGGAGGTCAGAGGCAGAGGGTGGCGGTGGCCCGCGCGATAGTGATTGAGCCGGACGTGCTTCTAATGGATGAGCCCCTAAGCAACCTGGACGCACTACTCAGGGTTAAGATGAGGAGTGAGTTGAAGAAGCTGCAGCGGAGGATAGGCGTCACCACGATATACGTGACGCACGACCAAGTCGAGGCGATGACTATGGGTGACAGGATAGCCGTCATGAATGCAGGGAAGATAATGCAGGTGGGGACGCCTGAGGACATATACTTGAGGCCCGCTAACATCTTCGTAGGGGGCTTCGTAGGGTCCCCCCAGATGAACTTCTTCGACGCAACCGTGACTGAGAAAGACGGGAAGCTAATCCTCGAGGGACCGGGCTTCAGCATACCCCTAATGGAGGACCAAGTAAGCGTGCTGAAGGACTACGTCGGGAAGACAGTCATAGCCGGCATAAGACCTGAACACATGTTCCCGAAGGATCTAGCACCACCTAAGCTCAAGGGCGTTGAGATTACTGGCGACATAGACTTCGTCGAGGCACTGGGGTCCGACACGATAATACACCTCAGGGTGGGCGAGAAGATCCTAGTAATTAAGGTGTCGGGAAGTCACCACTACAAGATAGGCTCGAAACTGACGGTTGTGTTCGACCTAAGCAAGCTCCACGTATTCCGTAAGGACTCAGGTGAGGCTATAATTTAAGGCAAGTCAGGTAAGGCGGTGGGGGAAACTAATGAAGGAAGGCCTAACACGCTCAAGCAGTCTTTTAATCTTACATGTAATTCCCTCTCAAGTTATGTGGGGTACGTGAAAATACGTGAAAAGGTGACTTAATATGAGTCAAGGCGATTCAAGACCTTGGTTCCAGAAACCAACGAGGGTTCTCCAATTCAACATAGAGGACAGGTACGGATCAAGCATAGAAGGTCTCACAGGCACTGAACTCGCGCGCCTAGCCCACGACCTAGGCGCCAACGTGTTAGTTATCTTCGCCCGCGATGGGTGGGGCCGGATATTCTACCGTGAAGGGGAGGTAGGGCCGGAACACAGCAAGATGGTCGGGGACATAGTTAGGGACGCGGTCGAGGAAGGTAAGAAGCTCGGCGTTAAGGTCGTGGCGATGGTGGCCCACACAGCCAACAGGTGGCTCTACAGGAAACACGCTAACTGGGCACAAGTCAACGCGAGAGGCGAGACAATACTCCTAGAGCACGTACCCTACTACGAGGAGGGGTACGAACCTGAATGGCCTCAGATGTGCTTAAACAGCCCATTCAGGGACTTCATAAGAAAGGAGGTGCTTGAAGCCCTCGAGTTAGGTGTTGACGGAATATTCCTCGATTCCTTC
This sequence comes from Desulfurococcales archaeon, assembly GCA_027023255.1. GTDB lineage: Archaea > Thermoproteota > Thermoprotei_A > Sulfolobales > NBVN01 > WAOL01. The sequence goes on along the minus strand of JALVVU010000070.1, from coordinate 7,949 downwards.
AGGTACCAGCCTGACTATGAGCGCTCATGCTATTGTGAATGGTGCAGAAGGAGGTTTAAGGAGGAGCACGGATACGACATGCCTGAGAAGCCTGACTGGCGGGACAGTAGATGGAGGGAGCTCTGGGACTGGAGATACCGCGTCGTGGTGGAGAGGTTAAAGGAGCTTCACTCACTCGTTAAGTCAAGGAAACCGGACGCGTTATTCATGTACAACAGCCACCCAGGGGGATGGGCAGGAAGAACTAACCGCGTTGTGGAGGAGGGCAGGGACTACCTGGACGCGGTCTTCGCCGAGTGCAGTGAGGCTGATCACCAGCCCCCCGGCTTCATAACCGAGATGGTCAAGCTAACCAAGGCAATGCTGGGTGAGGGGAAGACCGTATGGGCGTCCCGAAACTACTTCCACCTATACAGGACTGTGGTCCCGTCAACACCCCTAAACATAAGGCAGGGCTTAAGGGAAACGATAATTGCGGGCGGTTCACCATGGGCGTTGATATTCTCGAACTCCTACGCCCAGGATAGGACAGCCCTAAACGCGATTAAGGAGGTTTTCGAGGAACATAAACGCATAGAGGAGTACCTAGATGGTGCCGAGCCTCTCCCCTACGCGGCGATAGTTGTGTCGAACATCACTAGGGATCACTACGGGCGTGATAAGCCGGAGCACTACGTCGATGAGATTAGGGGGTTCTACTATGCCCTCAAGCATGAGCATGTGCCTGTGGACTTCATTGCCGGGAGGGACCTAACGAGTGAGCGCCTGAGGAAGTACTCCGTGGTTATACTAGCTAACACTGTGTGCCTACCCGATAACGCCTTGAAGGCACTCAAGGAGTACGTGAAGAATGGTGGCGGTCTAATAGCTACGTACTTAACCAGCACGTGCGGTGACAGATGCGTGGAAAGATACGAGTTCGGTCTAGCTGACGTGCTTAACACAAGGTTCAGGGGGCTTCTTAAGCTACCGTGGACGTACGTCACGCCAGTAAATCAGAAGCACCCCTTACTCGAGGGCGTGCATCAAGCACCCATACTCGTGGGTGACATGAGCTACGACTTCACCAGGGAACGCGTAGCCCCACACATGGGGTGGCATACGATAGTGAAGAGTGACGCTGAGGTAGTGGCGCGGGTAGCGCTACCAGCGAGTGAGTGGGGCTTCGAATACACCCTAGGGAGGTCGCCACCAGCCATCGCGGGAGCCACCGAGTTACCAGCCATAATGACCTGCACTCACGGTAAGGGGAGGTCTGCGTACTATACTTGGCAGTTAGGCAGGCACTACTGGCGCATCGGGCTACCAACCTATAGACGCCTAATAATGAACGCAGTGAAACACGTGGCCAAGGATGACGCGCCAGTGAAGGTGGAGGCGCCGGAAACCGTCAGCACCGAGTACTTTAGGCAGGGCGATAGGGTAATCATGCATCTCCTCAACCACACGTACAACCAGAGAATCCAAGCCATAGGCATAGGGAGGACAAAGCAACCAATACCAGGCTACAGCACCTCAGCAGCAGTGCATCCCCCACGGGAAGTGATCCCAGTCACGAACATCACAATTAAAGTACGTGTCGGCGACCCAAGCAAGTTCGTGGCGCGCGCACCCCTCAAGAATGGCGCTACGTTAGAATCACGTGGTGAGGGTGAGTGGCTAGTCATCGACGTTAACGTGCTTAAGGAGTATGAAGTAGTGGTTGTCGAGCCTAAGGGCTAGCCCGCAGGCTCTATGGGCTTTTCCCTATTAAGGAAAAAGTTGTGGAACGGATCAGTAGATCCTGCCTTTATCAAGTAGGCCCAGCAACTCGTTTATGTCCAGCTCCCCTATCCCCACCATATAGTCTCCGGCGCCGTAAGTCACTAGGGCTTTCTCCTTATCAACAACCCACGCACCGCACGGGAATATCGTATAGGGCCTGTCACCAAACAGCTCAGACGGGCTCCTAGGCTCCATGATGTAGGTAGGCGTCACCGCCTCCACGACGAAGCCTTCACTTCTTGAGTACTTCAGGAGGATGGCGAGGGCCCGGTAGACCTCTAAGTCATTATCCACGCCGTGGGCTAGCGTTACCACCTTATCTGGGCCAAGGTTCATTATGGGTGCTGACCACCCCAACTTAAGCTCGAAGGACGCGTGAGGCATTACCCACGTTGTCCCATACTCTTCAAGCTCGGTGAATCCCTCACGAACTAAGCCCTCCTCCTTAACCCTACTGGCGGTGAGGTACTGGTAATTATCATCCATGTGCGGTCTGTGCAGGAAAATTGCCTCACTGTCGAGGCGGGCTAGGAACGCGTCTTTATCGCTTATGACGTGCTTTCTCAGTGACTCAGGCATGACGTGTGCGTACTTCCTGCGCCACTCACCCTCACCGTTGAGGATGGCGGTTATTGGGAGGGTGCGTTCTCGTGAAGCCACCGGCTTGAAGTAATCGGAGGTTCTGCCGGTATATGTCATGCATAGTTTGCCGTCGAATTCATATACCCTAGGGTCTTCGGCTCCCCAAATATCGTACTTTGTTGAAGGGTAGAGAACTATGTTTGCCTTATAGCTCTTGCGGGACACTGTGCCGTCGTAAATCTCCTGCAGAGGTATCTCTATGGAAACTATAGCTGAGACGTAGAGGAAGTACCCCATAACTATCCTCGCGATAACGAACGCCTTATCACCCTTCACTGTGATTGCGGCGTTAAACACTGCTGTGGGGTTCTCCACAGGGTAGTTCCTGAGTACGACCTTCCTTGGCGTGATGACGCCTAGCCTACGGACTATGTCGGTTGTTTCGAACTTCCGGAGCTTAGGGGCCTCATCAAATCCAACTGCCTTGCTGAAGACATTATTACCGAATACAGGGTTCGTCACCGAATCAACCCCCCATAAACTCGGTCATACATAATGACATGATGGAAGAATTAAAACGTAACGTTGTTTTACTACCGCGTGGAGTAACTGCGTGACATATACACGATGTGATACCCGTGAGCACGGTAATCAGTTAGAAGCCATTTATTTGAGTGCCCGCAATCAATGCTTAGGGATCATCACGTTGGGTGAGGGTACGCTAAAGGAGAGGTATAAGGAGCTCCTAGCTAGCGGGGACATTAAGGCTAAGGAGCTCGCTTTGAAAATTATGGAGGCAGCACTAAGGGACTCGGATCCCTACGTTGCTGTGAGGAAGGCGTTAAGCTATGAGGACGGCAAGCTCAGGGTTTATGGGAAGGAATTCAGCGTTGAGGGTAAAGTTTACGTGGTGGCCTTCGGTAAGGCGGCATGCCCGATGGCTAGGGCGGTTGAAGACGTGTTAGGGGACCTAATAGTTGAGGGGGTAGCGGTCACCAAGTACGGGTACGGCGAGAAACTACGTAAGCTCAAAGTGATTGAGGCGGGCCACCCGATACCTGACGAGAACTCCGTTAAGGGTGCGGCAGAAGGTGTGCGTATAGCCGAGAAGGTAGGGCCCAACGACATCCTAATAGTGCTGATATCGGGGGGAGGGTCAGCAATCTTCGCCATGCCTGAGGACGGGATTAGCTTAGATGACAAGGTAAGGACAAACGAGTTACTGCTTAAGAGCGGTGCCAAGATCTACGAGATCAACGCCGTCAGGAAGCATATATCTAAGGTTAAGGGAGGGAAGCTCGCGAAACGCGTTAAGGGCACCCTCATAGGTCTCATACTCTCCGACGTCGTCGGCGACCCGCTGGAGGCTATCGCCTCGGGACCCACGGTGAAGGACCCAACGACCTTCGAGGACGCCTACAGAGTGCTTAAGGTCTACGACATACTCGACAAGGTACCTGAGGCGGTAAGGAAACACCTAGAGAAGGGAATGAGGGGGGAGGTTGAGGAGACTCTGAAGGAGGACCTACCTAACGTCCATAACTTCATAGTTGGTAGTGGTGCCTTAGCCTGCGAGAGTGCCGCCCGCGAGGCCGCGAAGCTGGGCTTAACGCCTTACGTACTTACGACGACGCTTGAGGGTGAAGCGAAGGACGCTGGCTTAGTGATAGCTTCGGTGATTGAGGAGGTCTGGAGGAGGGGGAGGCCGTTTAAGGCGCCTGTAGCCATAATAGCTGGCGGTGAAACCACGGTAACCATTCTCGGGGAGCCGGGTCTTGGCGGCCCCAACCAGGAACTGGCGCTTTCTGCATCAAGGAAAATTAAGGGATTACGCGGTACAGCGTTGCTTGCGGTGGACACTGATGGGACCGACGGCCCTACCGACGCTGCCGGGGGCCTCGTAGACAGCTACACGGCGGAGATCCTTGAGGGTAAGGGCGTAGATATAGAGGAGGTACTGCGCCGACACGACGCGTACAGCGCCTTAAAGGAAGGTAATGCCCTACTCGTCACGGGCCCAACGCGAACGAATGTTAACTCTCTCGTCATAGCTGTGGTACTTGGGGACGTGAAAAGCAAATAACTCGGCTAACCCTTAAAGCAGGGAACGACGCTGATGAACGCAAGCAGCGACGGTAGGGTAGCGCTTCACGTAACGGTTGAGGGGATAGTTCAGGGCGTCGGGTTCCGCCCTTTCATCCATAGGTTAGCTCTAAGCACCGGCGTAGCCGGGTACGTGAGGAACGTAGGTGGTTCTGAAGTCGAGATTCACTTGGAGGGTAGCGCTGACTCCGTCTCGAGGTTCCTTAAAGGATTAATCGAGGAGAGACCGCCCCCAGCCATAATTGAGTCCATCGAGATAACCCCGGTCAAGCCTAGGGGGTTACGGGACTTCCGGATACTTAGGAGCGGCAGTGCCGTCGTTAAACGTTCGATGATACCGCCGGACCTAGCCATATGCCCCCACTGCCTAGCCGAAGTACTTAACCCTAACGACAGGCGCTTCAGGTACGCCTTCAACTCCTGCGCGTGGTGCGGCCCCAGATTCTCAATGATGTACAGGACACCATACGACAGGGAGAACACGTCAATGCGTGACTTCCCCCTCTGCGAGGAATGCCTTAAGGAGTACGGGGACATCAACAACATCAGGCGTTACCACGCGCAAGGCATTAGCTGCCCTAAATGCGGACCTAGGCTCTGGCTCGAGGACCGCGAGGGGAACCTAATAAGTGCTAAGGACCCAATCTCAGAGGCCGCTAAGCTCGTGGATGAAGGTAATATAGTGGCTGTCAAGGGCCTCGGAGGCTACCACATAGCCGCACTAGCCAGCGACGATGACGTGGTGCTCGAGCTGAGGAGGAGAAAAGGGCGACCAACGAAGCCCTTCGCTGTCATGGGCCTTAACCTGAGTGTGCTGAGTAAGCTCGTCAAGTTAAGTAAGGAGGCTGAGGAGATCCTGACGTCACCGCAGTCACCGATACTGTTACTCCCTAAGGCTGAGAACACCCCTGTCTCTAAGTACGTCTCCCCAGGGCTGGACGTTGAGGGTGTGTTCCTGCCGTACACAGCCCTTCACTACCTACTCCTACAGGAAACCAAGGATAAGTTCCTCATAATGACGAGCGGCAACCCCCACGGGAAACCCATGTGCATTAACGAGGAATGCGCTAGGAAGGTTCTCTCCGGCTTCGTCGACTACTTCCTACACCACGATAGGGTCATAGTGAATAGGGTTGATGACTCAGTCCTCAGATTCACGGACGGGACACCCGTCATGCTCAGGAGGTCTAGGGGATACGCCCCAACCTGGGTTAAGATACGCCGTAAGTTACCTAGGGACGTTATTGCCTTTGGCGCCGACCTACAGGGTGCGGGGGCCGTGGGGTTCGAGGACAAGGTGATCCTCACACAGTACGTCGGCGACCTAAGCGACCTGGACACGGCTCAAGACCTGGTCAAGTTTATTGACTACCTAATCCGCAACTACCGCATCATCACGCGGAACGCCACGGTCGTAGTTGACAAGCACCCATCATACACCTCCAGATCCTTGGGACTAGCCCGTGCCCGAGAGTGGGGAACGCGGCACGTAATCGAGGTTCAGCACCACTACGCCCACGCACTAGCCACGATGGCTGAGCACGGGTTGCTGGGTAAGGGCGTCGTGGCAGTCATAGCTGATGGTGTGGGGTACGGCGATGACAGCGCGGTGTGGGGTGGCGAGGTTTTCGTTATTCACGAAGATTTAAGCTACGAGAGGGTAGCACACCTCGAGTACCTACCCCTGGTTGGAGGGGACGTCACGGTTGAGTTCCCAGCTAGGTACCTCTTCACAGCCCTAGCCCATAAGTACGGGGTTGACGAAGCGCTTAAGGTGCTGAGGGCGTCAGGAGCGATTAACGGGCTGAGACTGGGTGAGGTTGAGGTAAGGATGCTTGCCTCCTCAATCAAGTCAGGCAACGTGGTGTGGTCATCGTCCGCGGGGAGATTCTTGGATGCCGCTTCATCACTCCTAGGTGTTTGCTTAAGGAGGACTTACGAGGGCGAGCCCGCCATCAAGCTCGAGTCCTTCGCTAGGGGTGCGGCGAGCGACCCACGCATACTTAACTCCTTCACCGAGAGGGAGGCGGGTGAGGTAAGGGTGATTAGCGTTGTTGACGCACTGATGAAGACGTACGAGTTAGTTCACGTGAGGAAGGAGGTCACGCCACGTGATGCCGCCAGATCCGTCCAGGAAGGCCTAGGCCTAGCCCTAGGTAGGGTAGCTGCGGAGACCCTCAAGGAGTTCGAGTCAGACACGATCGTCTTGGGCGGAGGTGCAATGGTTAATGACTTCATAGTGCGTGGCCTGAAGAAAGCCGTGAAGTTAGCATCACCTACCACTAAGGTACTCCTCCCAACGAAGGCCCCAGCAGGTGATGGAGGAATAGCCTTAGGTCAGGCCATAGCCACCATAAGATTTGCGGGCACATAAGCACTGAGCCAGGAGTCAATGGGTAAGGGGCCACGGTCACCCAAGCCACTGCATGAGAGACCCTCGTTGCCCAAGAATAATTGCCCACAGGACTGTGGAAGCCTAGGGTTATCTAGTGGTCTGTGTTCTCCGTCTTAGTTTCCTGAGTTTTTCTAGGAAAGCTTCTACTCTCTTTAAGGACCTTCTTACCTCTCTCTGAGGTGCCCAGTTCTCGTAGAAGTTCACGCGCATAGCTGTCGCTGTTCTCCACAGGTCTCCCAGCTCCTCATCTCCTGTCTCCTCGATTAACCTGTCGACATATTCCCACAGCTCTCCATGGCTTGCTAACCTTCTCCCCTCCCTCTCGTAGGCTATGGTCTTGACGGCTAGCGCCGTAGCCCCCCATCGGGGTGCTGAGTCATAGGTGGTGGTCGAGCCCAATGGCACAGGATCCTCATCCAAGCTTAGATCTCACAGGGCTCGGAGCCTCCATTCGCCCCGCAGAACCCTGACAGAAACCCAACCACCAACCCACATAAACATTCCCTGCCCTTATCTAGGCTTAGGATTATTGATGATTAAAGTGCGCTCACCTTAGGTGGATCACGTCACCAGCGTAAACCTTCCTTAAGGTTCCATGCACCTCAACCACTAAGGACCCGTCAACATCCACGTCAATGGCTTTCCCCTCAATAACCTCGTCCTGCGTGACGACCCTAACATCCTTGCCCAGCGTTGATGATAGCCTCTTCCACCTCAGAAGCACTTCCTCACACTCACCCTGCCTCAGTAGGGCGTAGATTCCCGCGAACTTAACCAGTACGGCGGCCAGCAAGGGAACCCTGGGGACTAAGGCCTTAAGCAACTCCTTAAGCGAGACGGCAAAGCCCCTCAAGTCTTCGGGGATGTCGTTATTCACGTTTATGCCTATGCCCACGAGCACGTAGTGGATCCTATCAGCCTCCATCCTCCCCTCAACTAGGATCCCGCAGAGCTTCCTGCTGTCAACCAGCACGTCATTGGGCCACTTAAGCGTTGCCTCAACTCCGTGGATCTCCCTTAAAGCCTCAGCCACCGCAACCCCCGCACCCAAGCTGATTAGCTGGAGACCTTCCACCGTCGGGGGCCTGAGCAAGATCGTGAACCA